>CAYNDU010000208.1:0-5835 GCA_964395615.1 uncultured Pirellulaceae bacterium
CCAAAGTCAAACGCGGATTGGCCGATGTGCTCAAACGCGAAGGCTATATCTGGGACTGGAAGGAAATCGACGACGAGCCGGCGAACCACCTGCGCATTGAATTGAAATATGGCCCGAATGGCGAACGCGTGATTCAGCGTATTCAACGCGTCAGCACACCCGGGCGACGCGTCTATTCGAAAGCACGTGACTTGCGCCCCGTCCTCGACGGTCTCGGAATCTCGATTCTGAGCACGAGCCGTGGAGTGATAAGTGATCGCGAAGCACGGCAACGAAACCTCGGGGGCGAAGTGTTGTGTCAGATCTGGTAGGGGTCGGGGCGAGGCCGCCATTGGGAATGGCCCGTCTGATGCCACCTGATCCGATGCGATGAGGAAGATGCCAAAAGGGTAAATGCCAATAGATTGTCGCATGCGTTTCAAGCGGTCGCGGATTTGACACTCCGCCTGCCGCGTGACGGTTGAGAAAAGAGATAAACATGTCCCGGATTGGAAAGAAACCTGTTGATGTCCCGGCCGGTGTGAAGGTCTCAATCGACGGGAAAACGATCAGCGTGGAAGGGCCCAAGGGTAAACTACAGTTCAACTTCCGGCCTGAAGTTGAAGTGCAAGTGGATGAAGATGCGCAGAAAGTCGTGGTGACTCGCCACGGCGATGCGCGGAGTGCTCGGGCCTTCCATGGTCTGACCCGTTCGCTGATTCAAAATATGATCGTTGGCGTTACGCAAGGATATGAAAAACGACTCGAAATCGTTGGCGTCGGGTACGTCGGTGCCGTGCAGAATGGCGAACTGCAATTACGGGTCGGTTTCGCGAATGAAATCCAAAAAACGATCCCGGAAGGCCTCGACGTGACTTGCCCCGATCAGACCCATGTCGTCGTGCAGGGCTGCGACAAACAAATGGTCGGACAATTCGCCGCCGAAGTGCGTGCCGTTCGAAAGCCCGAGCCGTATAAGGGAAAAGGTATTCGGTATCAGGGCGAGCATGTGAAGATCAAACCGGGTAAGGCAGCCACGTAAGAAGACGCCGGGGCGCCGATTTTTCCAAGTGTGAACACGATACGATTGGGCGAATGCTGTGGATAAACAGAAATTCATTGGAAAACAGAAACAGCGGCGGCAGTACCGAGTTCGGAAGCGGGTCCGCGGTTCGGCGGATCAGCCTCGCCTCTGTGTCACGCGCAGTCATAGAAATCTCAGTTGCCAACTCATCGATGATGGAACCGGGAAGACATTGGCTTCGGCCAGTACCCGGGACCAAAGTCTGAGGGACGAGGTCGGCTACGGTGGGAATTGTGACGCCGCTACGAAACTCGGCACGGCGATCGCCCAGCGAGCGATCGAAGCCGGAGTGAAAACGATCAGGTTTGACCGCGGAAGTTGTAAGTATCACGGTCGAGTGGCCGCTTTGGCCGACGCGGCCCGTGAGGCCGGTTTGCAGTTTTGAGTAACGGACGGGACTGCCGTTCATCTTGGTGGACCAGTTCCCATGGCCTATGGTGTGTGAAATGGCCGGGTCGTGTGCCCGCTGAAAATGCGGATGACGCCCCCTTTTTCACGCCCGTCGATATGTTGTTTTTGGTAATTCGGAGCACCCCCAATCGTGGCCAATGATTCACCTCGTAGCGAGTACATCGACAAGGTCGTCAAAATCAAGCGCTGTGCGGCCGTGGTCAAAGGCGGACGCCGCTTCAGTTTTGCCGCCATGGTTGTCGTCGGCGATGGCAATGGACGTGTCGGGTGGGGCTATGGCAAGGCCAATGAAGTGCCTCCCAGCGTCGAAAAAGCACAAAAGCAAGCGGCTCGTGAGATGATTCACGTGCCGCTCGTCCAAGGTTCGATTCCCCATCGAGTGCAGGGGCGCTTCAGCGCTGCCCGAGTCGTGCTGTTGCCGGCCGGGCCCGGTACCGGAATTATTGCCGGCGACGCTGTTCGCTCGGTCTGTGAAGCGGCGGGGATTACCAATATTCTGACAAAGAGTTTCGGCAGTAATAATCCGGTGACGCTGGTCAAAGCCACCATGGAGGCACTGGCCCAGTTGCGCACGCAACAAGATGTCGAACGTCTGCGAGGAGTTTCCCTACAATGAATTTGGATGATGTCCATCGCGGAGTAACCGGCCATAAGAAACGGCGCCGGATCGGGCGAGGACCCGGATCGGGGTTCGGAAAGACGGCCGGACGTGGTCATAAAGGGCAGAAATCGCGAGCCGGCTGGTCGCGATTGGCCGTTTTCCAGGGCGGTGCCATGCCACTGGTGCGACGCGTGCCGAAGCGGGGATTCAATAACCGCTTTGCGCTCTCCGTCGCCACCGTGAATGTCGGGGACCTTGAACAGGCGTTTGAGTCCGGGCAATCGGTGACCCCCGAGAGCCTGCGCGAAAAGTCGCTGGCCAAGACCCGCTACGATGTGCTCAAAGTGCTCGGCGATGGACCGCTGACCAAGAAATTGACCGTCGAGGCTCACCGTTTCAGTAAGTCGGCCCGAGAGAAAATCGAGCAGGCCGGCGGGCAAGCGGTTGTGCTGGCCGGTCCGACGCCCGTCCGCGAAAAACAGAAGAAACAAGACAACAACTCCACCGAGTCCAGCTAACCGAATCGGTCGAACGTCCAGCGTACCTGGTCCGCCGCGCTGCGGCCGCTTGTCGGCGCCGTCCCATTCAATCGGCGGCCCGGAAAACTCGGTGGCCCGGAAGACTCGGCGGTCCGGAAGACTCGGTGGCTCGACCTGGCATCAGCGAGGATGGATCTGCGTCATGTGGGAAAAAATCCGCGTCGTCTTCACCATTCCGGAATTGCGGCATAAGATCTTTCTGACGCTGTTGTTCCTCGGTATCTATCGCGTAGGGTTTTGGATCACCCTTCCGATGGTCGATCAGTCGCGATTGCAGGCGATCGGTGAAGGTGGCGGATTGGCCGACATCGTCAAGCAGGTCTCCGTGTTCAGTGCCAGCGACCTGACGAAGGCCACCATCTTCGGCCTGGGGATTATGCCCTACATTTCCGCCTCCATTATTTTCCAGCTCCTGGGCAGTGTCTGGAAACCGATCGAGGAACTGAAGAAGGAGGGCGAAACGGGGCGCAAGAAGATCAATGAGTATACGCGCTATCTGACCGTCGTCCTCTGCCTGGTGCAAAGCTGGTTCTATGTCAAGTTCTTCCTGCTGCGGACCAGTAGCGATGGGGGAACGCTCATTGCCGAGGCATTTCAGAATGCCAATGGGACGCTCGGCTTCGGTTGGCAGGTGACGGCCGTTCTGACGATGACCTGCGGAACGGTCTTCTTGATGTGGATCGGTGAACAGATCGACGAGTTCGGCATCGGAAATGGAATCAGCCTGCTGATCATGGCCGGTATTCTCGCCAGAATGCCGGGCGCCCTCTTCGACCTGCTCTACAATCAGGCCGAATTCGAATTGCTCGGAATCGGTCCGGGACGGATCGGTGTCGAATCACTCATCATACTCGCCGTGCTGTTCGTGGCCGTCGTCTTTGGAGTCGTGTTCATTACGCTCGGTCAACGTCGCATTCCCACGCAGAGCGCCAAACATGTGCGCGGGCGACGCGTTTACGGCGGGACTCGGCAGCATCTGCCGTTGCGAGTGAATCAGGCCGGCGTTATGCCGATTATCTTTGCCAGCAGTTTGTTGATGTTGCCTGGAATGCTCTTTAATCTGGCCTCAGGCTGGACCTTTATGGGCGATCGTTGGGTGATGTTTTTTAACCAGGTTGCACCCATGTTCTCTCGCGGTACTTCATTCATCTACAACCTGATCTACGTCGTGCTGATTTACTTCTTCTGCTATTTCTGGACGGCCATTACGTTCAACCCGAAAGAGATGTCAGAGAATCTGAAAGATTACGGGACCTTTATTCCCGGTTATCGGCCCGGTAAGCGAACGGCCGATTACCTCGAACGAGTGATGGTGCGCATTACCTATGTAGGCGCAGGCTTCCTGGCGGTGGTCGCCATCGTGCCAACGGTTATTTCCGGCTCACTCGGTGTGAGCTTCCAGGTGGCCAGCTTCTATGGAGGTACTGGATTGCTGATTGCGGTGAGCGTGGCTTTCGATCTAGTGCAGAAAATCGACAGCCATCTGGTTATGCGGAATTACCGCGGATTACTCGAAGCCTAGGTCATCGTCGCCCCCAAACGGTGACGCTGGCCGTGCGCCGGCTCAAAAACGATGGGGAAAGGGACCTGCCGCGTTATGTTCATCGTATTTATCGGACCACCGGGTGCCGGGAAAGGGACCCAGGCAGAACGACTTGTCGAACAACTGAAAATACCTCACCTGTCGACCGGCGAGCTGCTGCGGGCGGCCATTGAAGACGGCTCGGATCTAGGACGCCAGGCTCAGTCATTCATGGATGGCGGCCAACTGGTGCCGGATTCACTGGTGCTGAACTTGATCAGCGAACGACTTGATAACCCAGAGCTGAGCGCGGGCTGCCTGTTTGACGGATTCCCACGCAATGTTCAACAAGCCGGCCTACTCGATCAATTGCTCGACCATCGTAACCGACCCCTCGACATGGTCCTCGAGTTGCAGGTCGAGGATGAAGAATTGACCCGCCGACTGCTCGCTCGGCAACGACCCGATGATACACCGGATACGATTGCCGAGCGGTTACGAGTTTACGCCAACCAGACCGCCCCGGTTCTCGAGTACTATGCCCGGCAGGGAAAGCTGTCGAGCATCGACGGAAACGGTTCGCCCGAAGACGTTTTTGCACGCGCTCAGGAGGCCGTTCGACAATTGACCTCGTCCTGAAAGGACGGACCACCGGCCGTTGACCGATGTTTGCCAACGGCTGGGATCAAGGCGTTGCCAGGCTTCAAGGCCAGTCGTTGGACAGTCACCTGAATGGGAGGGTGTGGTAGTTTAGGCGAGGTACTTGCAAGATTCGGGCCAATCGAGCGATTCGGTGGGCCATGTGAGAAAAAAGACCCAGCCGGCCCTTGTAGGTTGGAGCGTAAAGGGTTTATACTCATACGCTTTGGAAAAATTATCGGGGAAGTTCTATGAAAGTGCGATCCAGCGTCAAACGCATGTGCGAGAACTGCAAAATCGTTCGCCGAAAGGGGAAGGTGTTTGTCATTTGCAGTAATCCTCGTCACAAACAGCGCCAAGGCTAGGTGACGCCCATTCTGTCGGTCCCTGACAGTGTTCGTGATGCAATATGGGTTCGTGATGCAATATGGGTTCGTGATGCAATATGGGTTCGTGATGCAATTTGTTTTCGTCATGCAATAGGGGTTCGTGATGCAATAGGGGCCGGCACCGGCCGGTCCGCTCGAACCGGACGGCCCGGTTGGGTACGAGTGCTCCGTTGAGTATTCCGGTTTGGTAGAAGAAACATAGCAGTTTGTCCGTTGGGGAGTGAACCGTAATGCCGCGTCTTCTGGGTGTCGATATTCCGAATGAAAAGTCGGCTGCCGTGTCGTTGACCTACCTCTACGGAGTGGGTCCCAAGACGTCGCGAGATCTTTGCTATAAGGCGGGGATTTCGCCCGATGTGAAGGCTCGCGAGCTGGCCGAAGATGAGTTGGGTCGATTGGCGGCCCTTCTCGAGCGCGATTATATGGTTGAGGGTCCGTTGCGCCGTCAGGTGCAGCAGAGCATCAATCGACTTCGGGACATCAAGTGTTATCGGGGTCTGCGTCACCGGCACGGCCTACCCGTCCGCGGTCAGCGGACTCGCACCAATGCGCGGACTCGCAAAGGCCCGCGCAAGACGGTGGCTGGAAAGAAGGGCGTGAAGGATCTCAGGTAGACGGATCTCAGGTAGACGGATCTCAGGTAGACGGATCTCAGGTAGACGGATCTCAGG
>CAYNDU010000208.1:5935-9194 GCA_964395615.1 uncultured Pirellulaceae bacterium
TAGACGGGCGCGTAGAACGATAACAGGTTTTGGGGAGTACGGATCCAGTGGCAAAAGGCAAGCGACGAAAATCGCGTCGAAACGTGACGGTGGCGATCGCACACGTCAAGGCGACGTTCAACAATACCACGGTGACGATCACGGACACCAAGGGCGACACGCTCTGCTGGGCCAGCGCAGGGACCAGTGGGTTCAAGGGCAGCCGAAAAAGTACTCCGTTCGCCGGCCAGTGCGCCGCGCAGCAGGCAGCGGAAAAAGCTGCCAAATTCGGAGTGCGCGAAGTGGAGGTGCGGGTCAAAGGTCCCGGGTCGGGTCGTGAGAGTGCAATAACGGCACTTCAATCGGCCGGGATGAACGTCAAACTGATCGAAGACTGCACCCCCATCCCCCACAATGGTTGTCGTCCGCGAAAGAAGCGTCGCGTCTGATCGACCGACCCGTTTTGCAGACCAATTTCGCAATTCCAATTCACCGGCCGGCGACGTGGCTTGGACCTGACGTGCCAGCAAAGATGGGCCGCCTTAAAAGAGTTTTCAACGGAGGCTACCAATGCATATCCGATGGCGTGGGCTGGAACTTCCCAGTGTGGTCGATTGTGACGTGGCGACGTTGACGCCCACTTATGGGCGGTTCACGGCCGAGCCGTTTGAACGGGGGTTCGGTGTGACGATCGGCAATGGCCTGCGCCGAGTCTTGCTTTCCAGCCTGGAAGGCAGCGCAGTGACCCAGATCAAGGTGCGGGGTGCCCAGCATGAATTCACCTCGATCCCTGGCGTGCTCGAGGATATGACGGAAATCGTTCTGAACGTCAAGGCCCTGGTCGTCAAGAACCATAGCGATTCGACACGAGTGATCACGGTCGAGCGAAGCACGCCCGGCCCGGTGACCGGTGCCGACATCAGCGTCGACCAGGACGTCGAGATCATCAACAAGGACCATTCGCTGGCGACGATCACTGACGAGGCACCGTTTCTAATGGAAATGGTGGTCGAGAATGGACGCGGCTATGTGCCCTGCACGGAACAGAGTGTCGGGGACCAGGAGATCGGGATTGTCCCAATTGATGCCGTATTCAGCCCCGTAACTCGCGTCCGTTTCCATATTGATGAGACGCGCGTCGGACAGAAAACCAACTACGATAAACTGACTTTGGAAATCTGGACCGATGGGTCGATCGGACCGGAAATGGCCCTGATTGAAGCCGCCAAGATCTTCCGAAAGCACCTCAACCCGTTCGTTCAGTACTCGGAATTAGGTAACCGAGTGCATTCGCCGGCCAGGCCCGGTTCGGGAACGGGTGACGCCGCGCTCGAAGCAAAACTGAACATGAGCTTGGCCGAGTTGAATTTATCGGTACGGGCAAGCAATTGCCTGGAGTCCGAGAACATCAATACGGTTCGGGACCTGGTGCAACGAAACGAGGACCAACTTCTGGAAGTTCGAAACTTCGGCGAAACAACGTTGACGGAAGTACGCGAAAAACTCAAAGAACTGGGTATGCATCTTGGAATGCGGATACCTCCTGCCCAGACGCTGATCTAGAAGCCGTGGAACCGGTTTGACCCATATTAGACTGATAGAGCCATGAGACATCGAAAACGAGGCAGACGCCTGGGACGTAGTTCCAGCCACCGTCGAGCCATGCTGCGAAACCTGGCCAGTAGCCTGATTCTGACCGAACGGGACGCTGAGTTCGATCCGAATCCGCCGAAGCAGGCGGGACGCGTGATCACCACCCTGCAAAAGGCCAAGGAAGTTCGTCCATTAGTGGAAAAGTGCATTACGATCGCCCGAAAGTCGCTGCCGCACGAGCGAGCTGCCGAACAGTTTGCGACCTCCGCCGATCGTCGCACGAGTGATTATGAACAGTGGCGTCAAAGTGACGAATGGCAGAAATGGGCCGCAGCTCGAGCTCCTGTCGTCGCCGCTCGCCGCCGTGCCCTCCAGTTGCTCGGCGATAAAAAGGCCGTGCGCATCCTGTTCGATGAAATCGCTCCCCGTTTTGAAGATCGGCCCGGTGGCTACACTCGAGTCATTCGACTCGCCAAGCCGCGCTTGGGTGATGCCGGAACCCGGGCCATTCTCGAATTCGTCGGAACGCATGATCGAGTGACCGAGTCGAGTGTTCGGCCGGCATTTGACAATGACGAGCCGGCTGATGAGTCGCTCGAGACGGACGCTCAGGAATCTGCCGTCGAAGAGTTGGCCGAGGAAGCTCCGGTTGAGACGAGCGAGAGCGAACCGGCAACCGACGGCGTTTCGGCTGACGAACCTTCTGATACAGATTCCGAATCCGAAGAACAACCGACCGACAAGCCGGCGGACGCTTAGCCCGGCTGACTTTAGCCCGGCTGACACGCGGTCCCTGGTACCGGTACATCGGCCGGCACGGAGACGGCGGCTGACCACGTTGTCACGGAGGGGACCGCATGGAGCGATCGCCATCTGACGGATACCACTTTCCAGTGGGCGATCGCCGGGGGCTTGACTTCGGCCGCCACATCCGCCTGGTTTGCGATGATTTGGTCACGCGGTTGCCGGAACTCGCCCACATCGATATGTCTCGCGTGGCGGTCTGTTTCTCGCAAGCTCGAAAGGCGGGACCCTACGGCGTCTACGCTTCGCTGACTCCCATGCGTTGTGAAGGGGGTGGGCGAACCCAGGAGCGACGCGGCAAGCACTACCGAGTGCAACAGCTTTTCGACGCAAATGGTGTCGAGTATCTCTATATTCTCAGTCTCTGTCTTCCCCGGTTCCAAGACCAGGAATTCATCGAAAAGGTCGCCACGATCATTCACGAATTGTGGCACATCAGCCCGACGTTGGACGGGGACCTGCGCCGTCATGAAGGACGCTGCTACGCCCATTCGCGGTCTCAGAGGGATTACGACGAGCGGATGCGCGAATTGGCTTGCCGCTGGCTGGCCGGTTCTCCGCCACCGGTGATCTATGAGTTCCTCGAGCTTTCGTTCAGCGAACTTCAAAAGAAGTTTGGAGCCGTTTACGGACAGAAGATACGCCGGCCGAAGATGATTCGGATCACGGCGGCGATGGCGGCCAAACTGGCCGAAGAAGATCGACTTCGAGCGTCATGAGTTGACCGCTCCGGGTGACGCCCGGCGGACGACCTGCCGCCCTGCCAAACGCGGCCGGGTCCTGGGTGCCAGTCTTGACGATCGATGTTTGTGTCGATAACGTTAAGGATCGAATGCAATCCTGCGGGAATGGCGGAATTGGCAGACGCGCTAGGTTGAGGGCC
>CAYNDU010000209.1:0-9193 GCA_964395615.1 uncultured Pirellulaceae bacterium
GTTCGGCACGGCCGGCTGCAATGTAGCGTGCAAGTTCTGCCAGAACTGGGATATCTCCAAATCTCGCGAGGTAGATCGGGCCGGTCAGCAGGCGGAACCTGCAACGATTGCCCGAGCGGCCCGAGAACTCGGCTGCCACAGCGTGGCCTTTACGTACAACGATCCCGTGATCTGGGCGGAGTACGCCATCGACACGGCACTCGCCTGCCACGAGAGTGGAGTGAAGACGGTAGCGGTTACGGCCGGCTATATCGCCGCGGAGGCTCGAGGCGCCTTCTTCAAACACATCGATGCAGCCAATGTCGACCTGAAGGCTTTCAACGAACCCTTCTATCGGGAGCTGGCCTACGGTCATTTGCAGCCGGTTCTTGACACTCTCGTGTGGCTGAAACGCGAGACCAATGTCTGGTTCGAGCTGACGAACTTGATCATTCCCGACGCCAACGACGGTGACGACGAGTTACGTCGCATGTGTGACTGGATCACCGAGCACCTGGGAGATGAAGTGCCGGTGCATTTTACTGCGTTCCATCCTGACTTTCGGATGCGCGACCGTCCGGCCACCGCCTTGACGACACTGTTAACCGCCTATGAGATCGCCTGCCGCCAAGGAATCAAGTACCCCTATGTGGGCAATGTGCATGATCCCCGGCATGACAGCACGTACTGTCCCGGGTGCGGCCAACTGCTGATCGAACGCAACTGGCACTTGCTGGGTGCGTACCACCTGCGCGACGACCGCTGCCCGTCGTGTGATCACCGGATCTCGGGCCATTTTCTCCGGGCGGCCGGTACCTGGGGCGGGCGTCGGTTGCCGGTTCGAATCGCCGATTATGTTCGAATCGCAGATAGCGTTCCGCCGCCGGCCGTTCCGATTCGACCCTCCTCCGAACAGGGTGTTGCCGACAAGGACGATGAGTCCGTCGAGCGAGAGATGCTCGAAGCTGATATGATCCCGACCGAATCGGCGGACTCGGCGACCGAGCCCGCCTCCAATTCCAATGTGCAAGGAGACACCCCGATGAACGCCACGCCCAACGGCTCACAATCCGGCGCCGAGCAACAGATGCCGAGTCCCCCTTGCCTGTCGGCCGACCAGGACGAAAAGGTGATTCACGCGGCAGCCGAGTTTGTATTGGCCGGTCTGCAGGGCAGGCCGCCACGATTGGAGGATCCGTCGTTGGCCGGCGCAGCCGAAATGACTGTAATGGGCGCGTTCGTCACCTTGAAGCGTCAACGGCACTTGCGTGCCTGCTGTGGTTCGCTCGGGCGACCCATGCGATTGATCGACGCACTGCGAGAAGCGGCCTTTCGTACGGCACTGGAGGATCATCGTCTTCCGCCGATCTCCCTGATTGAACTCGCTCACCTGTCGCTCGACGTGTCACTGTTGCATAACTTCCAGGACGTTCCGGTCGAACGGAGGTCGCGGCAGGTAGAGGTCGGCCGGCACGGACTGACCATTCATCGCGGTCAATCGGGTGGCCTGTTGCTACCGATCGTGCCGGTCGAGCAGGGTTGGGATTCTCAGACGTTTTTGCGACAGGTGTGCCGCAAGGCGAATCTTCCAACCGATGCCTGGCAGGATGCCCGGGCGAGGCTCCAGACCTTCGAAGCGCATTACACGGGGAAACCGATGAGCCAATGTCTGCGATTGACGGAGATCGAGCCCCCACCTCCCAAGTTCGGCACCGAGCAGTTACAGCGAATGGCTGAGCACTGTCGAGCGAACGTTCAGGCGCTTTGCGCCGGAGCCACGCCCAACTACTACATGGCCGACGGAAATGATGCAACCGTGCAAGGGGTCGCCATGACCGCCGCGATCGTCAGTCAGGGACTGGCACCACAATTCGGCCGCCTGTCGATCCGCCCGGGTCTTCCCCTGCAGGCGACACTGTTTCAGTTGTCAGAGACCGCCGCTCGATGGTTCAACGAACAGAACCTGCCACAAGAGGCCATAAACGCAGTGCAGATCTCGATGAGTGTCCTTTACGACTCGGCCCTGCATGGAACGCTCGACGCCCCCGACCTTTCCGGATTGAATCCCAAGCGCCGAGCGCTCCTGGTCATGGACCAGGGTCGACATCTGTGGCACTTCGATCCCAATCTGTCGGCCGAAGAGCTCTTGCAACACGTTACCGGGCTCACGGACATTCAGACGCCTCACACTGCCAGCCTGATCAGCCTGGAGATCGACAGCACTGCACCGGCATGTACGGTCAGCGATATTCCCCGACCGCAAGAAGGCGGCACCCTGCGGCGATCGGCAGTAGCCGGGACGTTTTACCCATCCGACGCAAAGGAATTGTCGGCGACGGTGGATCGGTTATTGGATGAGGCGAGCACCGAGGCGCCGGAGTCCGACCCCAAGCGTTGGCCGGCCGTGATGGTACCCCATGCCGGCTTGAAGTATTCGGGTCGCATCGCGGCCCAGGTGTTTCAGCAGGTGGAATTCCCGTCGCGAGCCGTGATTTTCGCCCCCAAACACACTCGGCTCGGCGCGCGCTGGGCGGTCGCCCCGCACGAAACCTGGTCGCTACCCGGAATGTCGCTGCCGTCCGACCCGACATTGGCCAGACAACTGGCGGCGGCGGTTGGCGGACTCGAACTGGATGCCGCCGCGCATCGCGATGAACACGCCGTCGAAATTGAATTGCCGCTGCTCGCACGTTTGGCACCCACGATGCGCACGGTCGGAGTTGTTGTCGGCCCTGCCGATTGGGATCACTGCCGGCGTTTCGCAGACGAGTTGGCCGGGCTGCTCGAGACGGATCCCGATCCTCCGCTCTTGATCATCTCCAGCGACATGAATCACTTCGCTTCCGACAGCGAGAATCGACGACTCGACGAGATTGCCCTCGAAGCCGTCCAGTCGCTCGATCCACAGCGATTGTTCCAGACTGTTCGCGAACATAACATCAGCATGTGCGGCGTCTTACCGGCAGTCATCGTAATGCAGACACTGAAGAACCTGGGCCGATTGAAGTCGTGTCGTCAAGTCGCCTATGCTACGAGCGCGGATGTTTCCCACGACTCGAATCGAGTGGTCGGCTATGCCGGCATGTTGTTCGGCCCGGCCGCATGATACAAACAACCGCCCAGATTCGTGCAAAAATACACCCGTAAGGATACGGCGAGATTCCGACAATTCGGTGCTCTGACCCCGCAACTCGGTAAGATCTGGATGAAGCGCCCAGCGGACCGCAGGGAGTTTCGCCTCGTCCCAAAACCGGTGGTATTCTGGCGTGTCTCACGTCGTCCATGCGTTTTTCGGGAATCTCAGCGACGTGCCAGCAGTTGGCCGCCCGGCCGCGCCGGCACTGGGATGTTCAGGGAGCGCGGCATGGACACGTGTCTTGTCAGAAGAACTCGACCTTCCCTCGCATGTCTGCAGGTTCGAGACAGTCGTTCATGAATTGAAGAAAACGCACGATTTCGCCAATTGAGCGTGCACCCTGCCTGGAGTAAACGATACCGGCGTGCTGAGTGCCAGCTTGGTGGTGCCGAAGGAAGTCCTGGTCCTGGGTGAAGATAACACGATTCTCGCGCAATGCGTAAGACAGTTGCTCATCATCCGTTGCACCAACAAGGTCGGCATCCGTCGAAGTTGTGACGTCGATGCCCCGCAAGCGAAGACCATGTGCCACGGCGTGGTCAACATTCTCGTCAAGATGAAGTGTTATCACTTCCGGATTCCGTTGCGGCCAGTTTTTGTGCGAACGGACTCACTTCGTTCGCATCCTTCAGTTGGGCGACAAACTCGTCAGCGTCCCTCATCTGTTGATCGATTTGGTCTTTGTGGTCCCAGTAGTAGGCGAGGGCGGCATGGACGTCTGCTAACGTGATGTGTGGGTAGGCCCGCACGATTTCGTCGGGGCTCTTGCCAAGGCGTTCGTGGTGGACGTAAACATCCCAGACACGAATTCGCGTGCCCGCGATCACCGGTTTGCCACCGCATTTGCCTGCGTCAGTCTCAATATGTGCGTTTGCCATGGTTGAAGCGCCTCCATACGTGACATTCTATCACGAACCATCCCGAATCGGGAATAGAGCAGTCGCAGACTCTTCGAGCTCGGAAAATGTCGTCACTGTTTCGACTCGTCGTCCTGCGCTCATGTCTCCGCGCCCACCAAGAACCATCAATCCACCCAGATCTTCCGGCACTCGAGACCGGTCGGAGGATTCCAGGCAGCCGTGAGCCTGCGAGGCCCCCTCGCGACCGACGGTTCCCACGACCGACCCACTCTGGAAAAGGGTGGTTTCTTGACACTCACCTTGGGCTGATGTGCGCAGGGTCGCGACATCTCGACCGTGTGAGCGAGAGTGATGGGCGTCAACCGGACGACGGTAAGATGTCCTGCCAAAGTCGTTCCCAACGATCAGCAATCGCCGACCAGCAAAATTCGTCAGCGACCTGCCGGGCTTCGCGACCGAGCGCCATACGTTGTCGCGGGTCGGACATCATGCGATCAAGGGATTTGGCGAACGCTTGCTCATCGTCGCGAGGCACGAGAATACCGTTTTGATCGGGGCGGATGATGGCGCGAGGTCCACTGTCGCAATCCACACTCACTACCGGCAGACCGCACGCCATCGCTTCCAGCAGGGCCATGGGAAATCCCTCGTAGATAGAAGACAGCGCAAAGAGCGATCCGGAGCACAGAAACGACTCGACGTCGCCCACCCATCCACACAATTCGACCTGTCGGCCAAGATTCAATTCTTCTTTCAACGCCGTCAGTGTTTCACGTTCGGGTCCTTCGCCGGCAATACGCAAACGCCAGTCCGAGTGCTGGACGGCAATACGACCGAACGCTCGAATCAGCCGGTCGAAACCTTTCTCTCGGCTCAGACGCCCCATCGCCAGCAGCGTTCGCCCTTCCCGTAATATCGAATCGGAACAGTACCTTCCGGGCGGCTGCAGCGAATTGGGGATCGTTTTTAACGGGCGGCCTCGAGTCCATTTCTTGATCACCTCGGCCACCGCGTCGGTCAACGCGACGGCCGCCGCACAATGGGGATACGTCCATCGTCTCAAGAGTTCCCAGGGCCGTGGCATGAGTTGGTGCCGAGGGTCCGAGTGTTCGGCGATCACGACCGGAACCGTCAGCCGCCTGGCCGCCATTAAGGTCATGACGTTCATTCGATCCGTAAGGCTCAAGACAACTGCGGGCCGGGCCGCTTGGATCGCTTTTCGCAAACTCTTGATTCGCGCTCGGTTATTGCGCACCGCCTGCAGCCAGTTGGTGGACGATCCCATGACGCCCAGTCCCACGCGGTGAACTGCCTCGTCGGTGGCGAAGTGATCGGTACCGACCTCATCAAGCGTGATGAGCGTCACCTCGTGACCGGCTCGCACCCAGTGATTGGCTAACTGGCTTGCCACCCGTTCGGCGCCGCCGCCGTGCAATGCGTGAATGGCGATGGCCAGATGTCGAGGCACGAAACGGGACAACGGACTACCCTCCGCCAAATTTCGCCATCAATTGTTCGACATCGGAAAGATCTCCGAGTCCTACGACGGTTATCCGCCGTCCCTGCTCTTTCCAGCTCACCGCGAGTCGGCTACCCACGCGGACGATCTGACAGTCTCTCCCGCCACATGACTTTCGTTCGATGGGCCGATGGCCGAACGACACGGGCTGTTCCCCGGCGTGCTCCAGGACGGTAAGTGCCTTGTTGTCGTCACTATGGCACGTACAATGTACGCAACGGCAACAGGGCATGTTCAGCACGTGCGATGTCTGAATCGACAAGCCATTGGCTGCCAGCCGGCCAGACAGCGGCTTGAACCCCAATTCGGTCGCATCGCTCTTCAAATCGATGGCTTCGCCACGAAACTGCGTGACCAGCAACTCTGTCGCACCATCCGGGTCATTTTCGAATTGATCCAGAAATTGACTCAGATCGGCGACTGGCATGCTGTTTCCCCACTTCCGAGCCGCCCACCGGTAACCGGTCCATCCGACGGTGGCGACTAGAAGCAAGGAAGCCGCCAGAGCCCAACGGCGGCTGATTCCCGCCTGCCACCAAGAGGTCCGCCCGACGAGACTTGGATTCTCACCGGAATTGACCCGCTTCGCGAGTTCTCGCCACATGATCTCCGACGGGACAGGAATCGGCGACCGTGCCAGCTCGCCGATCGCGACAAAATTGTCCCGCTCGGCCGCACAATGTGGACATCGTTCGAGATGGTCTTCGAGCGCCTTTCGCTGGGCCCCGTCATGCAATTCCTCGTCGACGAATGCCGACAATCGCTCTCGTGCCGTTTGACAGTCCATCGGTTAGCCCTCCCATCCTAATTCGACGAGGTGACGGCGCAACTCGCGCCGGGCTCGATTCAGGCGAGATCCAATCGTCCCTTCATTCAGATCCAATGTTTCGGCCAGGTCCGCATAAGAGAGTCCCTGTAATTCGCGAAGCAGGAACAACGTTCGGAGTGAACTGTCCAAGCGCTGTAATGCGACGTCCAACAGTTCTGCCTCCTCGATGCGAGATCCTCGCGGCCGACCATCAGCCGGATCGACGGACAACTGGGCCGTGGGGCGTTTTCCTCGCCGTCGCAAAAACTGCAATGCCTCGTTGACGGCAATGCGATAGAGCCACGTCTCGAATTTGGATTGCCCTCGAAAGCGGTCGAGCGACCGGTAGGCCTTCAAGTACGTCTGTTGGGTCAGATCGGGCGCTTCCTGCACATTGACCATGCGAACCATCAATCGAAAAATGGGTCCGTGAGTCGCATCGTATATGCGTTGAAAGGCGCGTTGATCGCCCGATCGACACAAATCGATGTCACTCGCATCAATTGTGTCGGGTCGTTTCTCAGCAGGCCCGGCAGTCTTGCCGATCGGCCGTTCGTTCATGATGGGCCACCCATGTGTCCACGTCTGTATTCTGGACGATTGTTGTTCACGCTCCACAGGCAGCGAGCAGGTAGTGTGTATTCCAAATCATGGCAGGGCCGCGCAGGAAAAAACTACGTTGACCGTGAAGAAACCCGCGCTGCGCGACATCAACACATCTGTCGGCGAACGGAAGCGTCGTCCGACGCTGCGTCGGAAACGGGTCGTTCACCAGCAACCGACCGAGACCAAACGTCTCGGGAGACCAGGGCTACGCCCGGTCAACGGGCGGGGGCAATCCATTCCTCAGCAACTGGGTCGGTTTTGGTCTGATAACGCGCTCGGCCCGTCGAATATCGCGTTTGGCACAGCAGGAACACTATTGTCTACTCCATCGACTCATTCTGAAAGGGGAGGTACGGGAAATGAACTTGAACCGCAGCTTATTTTGGGGCACGTCGCTGGCTGTCGCTCTGTTGATCGTTGCCGGCTGCCAGACGTCCGATTCGCTGTCATCGAATGGTGATGGTGAATCGGGTGACCAGACGACGGCCGACTCGACAGGAATCGACCAATCGGCCATGGATGGGGGCGGCATGCAGATGGACATGGGCGGCTCGTCGGATGGAAAAACGGCGGAAATCTCCGCGAATCTGGCAAAACTGTCCGATGGGGATCGGAAGACGGCCGAGCATCAGCACCATTGCCCTGTGACCGGTCAGCCGCTTGGATCGATGGGTACGCCGATCAAGGTACCGGTAGAGGGTCAGGACGTCTGGATCTGCTGTCCCGGGTGCAAGGACAAGTTGCTCGAATCGCCGGCCAAGTACCTGGCTCAGCTCAAGCAAGAATAGCGGTCCTGCCTGACGGGAAGGAACTCCAATGCCACACCAGGTGCAAACATGCGCGTGAACGGGCCTTTGAGTCGGTACTCAATACGCGTGCAACTGCTGGTCGCAGTCAATGCGGCGATCGTCGGGCTGGTGACCATTTTCCTCGCGTACGAGTACCAACACCTGCTGTCCGAGCGGTTGTACGAGAAGCGAGTGGCATTGGAGGAGGAGGCGAAGACTCTGTTTCCCGCCGTCCGATTACTTGCCCCTTGGGGTGTCGACCGGGTGCAAAAGTACGTTGACGAAGTTTGCGGCAGGATGCAGGAACGACAGTCGCCCAGCCATCACATTACGGTGCAGTTGGGCGACCAGACTCTGCAGGCGACCGCGCACCATCGGGCCTCGCCGGCGATGCTGCAGGCAGTCAGGCAGGCTGCTCAAAACGCGGACCGACGGGGCCGGCTTGGCAACGTTGAGATGGTCGTCGGACGTTACGGTAAGGGCGATTCTGTTGTTTTCGTTTCCGAAGGTCTAAAAAACGTTCGCCATTCGATTCGGGCCGAGTTGACCGGGCAATTGGCAGCTGTCGTGTTTCTGGCCGCGACACTCGGCCTGGTCATCAACCTGGCGTTGCTCCATGTCGTGACGCAGCCCCTCGATCGACTTGTTCGATGTCTGCGTGAGATTGGGCGCGGCAACCTGACGGCACACGTTGGCCGGTTTCGCAGTGCGGAATTGAACTACGTGGCATCGGAAATCCACGCGATGGAACTTGCATTGGCGGCCGACGAGCGGGATCGCGTGACTCAGATGGCAAAGGCAAGAGAGATACAGCGTAATCTCCTGCCCGACTTGCGTAACGTTGCCGGCGTGGAGCTGGTCCAGCTCTTTGAGCCGGCGGAGGCCGTTGGGGGCGATTTCTTTGACGTGGTCCCGACCGGTGAGAGGCACGTGGTAATTTGTCTGGCCGATGTTACGGGGCACGGGGTCCCCGCCGCCATGAGCGCCGCCATGCTGAAGTTGTTGTTGCAGCGCGCTTGCGAGCTGAGCAACCGACCGGCGGACATTCTTACTCGTATCAATCGGCAGTTCATGAAGATCAACTTGTACGGCGACTTTGCGACGATGCTGATCGTGTCGCTCAACACGACCGACGGTCAACTCGAATATGCCAGCGCCGGTCACGAGACGGCCTGGCTCGTCGACCACACGGGCGACATCGGAGAGCTCAAGTCGACCGGTATCGTGCTCGGTATTGACGAAACATCGTCCTGGGAGACGAGGCACCTCGAGATGACTCGGAAGGGTCGCCTGCTGATGGTAACCGATGGTGTAACGGAGACCCAGCCGGCTGCCGATGGGGGTTGTTTCGGGCGACGGCGATTGGTCAGTTTGCTCGCCTCGACCAAACACCTTGCAGCATCTCGCGCGGTCGAGTTGATCGCCCAGGAACTGACCTCGTTCCGCGAAGGATCATCACCCCATGATGATGTGACATTGGTCGTCGTCGAGCGAGAT
>CAYNDU010000210.1:0-9186 GCA_964395615.1 uncultured Pirellulaceae bacterium
CCCGGAAACGGCGGTACATGGCGTTCGAGCGAGAACTCAGGGAGGCCGTTGAAGCCGGCAAACTTTCGAAGAAAGAAGCCGAAGAGAAACTGATCGCCATGCGTCGCAAGATGGAGGGGTCGATGCAAGAGGATCAAACGTCTCGCGAGATGGAGACCCGGAAACGGCGGTACATGGCGTTCGAGCGAGAACTCAGGGAGGCCGTTGAAGCTGGTAAACTCTCCAAGCAAGAAGCTGAAGAGAAGCGGATCGCCCTGCGTCGCAAGATGGACAAGTCGATGCAAGAGAATGACGATTCTCGCGAACTGGAAGCCAAAAAGCGCCGGTATATGGAAGCAGCCGAACGGATAAAGGCCGCCATAGAAGCCGGGCAAGTCACGAAAGAAATAGCCGAAAAGCGGCTGATCGGCCTTCGGCTTGAGTTGTTTGGCGACAAAGACTGAGGCGAATCCCGACGGAGTCGAACCAGCGCCGGTGGCTCTCACGGAGCCGCCCGCTGGATTCGCAAATCAGGTTAGTCCCGGGGATTAGGGTAGGTGATGGAGCCAGTCATAAGACAGGAGGAGCCTTCTGACGTTGCAGCGATTTCCGATGTCACGATCGCGGCATTTAAGGACCATCCTCACGGCGACCAAACCGAGCAATTCATCATCGAGGCGTTGCGAGACGCCGGCGCATTGACCGTTTCTCTGGTGTAGTATATGAGGGAATCCCACCTGCGTTCTTCCTGGCATTACCCTTCACCGACATTGTTCCGAGGGGACATGTCGTGTTTCATGAGGCGTTTCTGGCGAAGGGCTGAGCGGCGTGTACTTGGTTCCTGTTGGTGGCTCGACGGTCGCCCTTCCAGGGCTCTGTACCGTTGCGGCACGCCAACCCAGGGCTGCGTGCGTGGCTTCGCCAGCGCACTTACCCTGGGCTAAATACGGACGGCCTTCCAGGCCTGAGAACCACGTACAATACCTCGGCCGCCTTCTCTGACCAAGGGAAGCGACGACGTCTTCATCGCTTGTCGATCGCTGTTCGAATGACCCGAGCGACCTCGGCGCCTTGTGCCTGGACACCCGTTGGATTGAAGTGGACGTTTCCCGGTTTCGACCACCATTTGGCGTGCTTTGGCTTGGTGAACGCGTAAAGGTCGTTGATGATGATCTTCGGGTAGTCTCGCATCACCTTGAGCGCGACGTCATTATACTTGGCCGCTTCACCGGCAAATCGGCCGGGCTCGCCGTCGGGGACCGGCGTGGTCGTCGCGAAAATCAACGTCGCATGCGGCGCCCGTTTTCGCAGATAACCGACAATCTTGCGCAAGTTCTCTTCGTATTGAATGATGGATGTGACTTGCTTTCCGTTCACCTTATCGAGTTTCCTTCCGACCACGTATTTCAAGTCGTGCAGGCCGACGTTGAAGTGAATCACATCCCATTCAAACGTCCAACGTCCTTCGACGCGTGCGTCACGCATCGTTGCTCGCAAGGTCTCCATTTTCTCTACGAACGACGACGAATCGCCGCCATTTGCGTGGAGGCGATAGACGTTCGCTTTTCCTGCGAGGATCTTGCGCACTTCCGGCGTGTAAGCGATGGAGATAGAATCGCCATAGATCAACACATTCGTCAGACCTTCCTGATGCTCGACAAAGGTAAAGGGAGGCCGATTGGAGGATCTGCCTCCGACGAGCTTGTCCCACGCCTGACGCGCCGAAACGGACTGTGGTTGTGCGGCGCACACGTTGGCGCACAGCATGACGACCATACAGAAGTTCATTCGTAAGACGATTCGTGCGCCGATTTTCATGTTTTGCTCTCTCCATCTCTACGTTGTTGTAAAACGTGACCACCTACCGTATCGTACGATGCGGCGAGGTCCGTGCCAATAACGTCGATGTCAGAAACCACGGCGAGATCAACGCCGTTCTCAGGTCGTCAATCGCCGGATATGGATCTGCAGGAACAGTCACGAGCAGGTCGGGCGAATGGAGCGTGGTTCGCGGTGAGTCGCGCCGAGTTGACGCGAGTTGGGTTCTTGCGTTGCATATCCCCCCGCAGTCTAATAGTGTTTCAGCGGCATGGGCGCGACCCAAACGGACCCGAACGGTTGACCAGAATCATGTGACTTGAGTGTTCCTGAATGAGTGAATACAAACGACCACGTTGTCAGGGTACGCTGTTGGTGATGTTGTGTAGCATCTTGGGCTCGCCCTTCGGCCGAACCGTCGATGGCGAAGGCCCGGTTCCCGACTGGTCGACGTTTCCCATGCAGCCGGGCCCCATGCAGGCCGGATCGTTTGAAGCGACATGGGATTCGCTCGAACGATACGAGTGCCCTGATTGGTTTCGCGATGCGAAATTCGGAATCTGGGCGATCATTGGGCCTCAGTGTGTGCCGATGCAGGGCGACTGGTACGCTCGAAATATGTACATTCAGGGTCATAAGCAGTACGAGTATCACGTGAAGACGTACGGTCATCCGTCGAGGTTCGGCTACAAGGACCTGATCAAGAAGTTTGATCCGAAAAAGCTCGACTTTGACAAGTTGGTGGGAATGTACAAGAGGGCGGGGGCGAAGTACGCGGTAATTCTTGCCGTTCATCACGACAATTTTGATCTTTGGAATTCGAAGTACCATGAATGGAATTCTGTCAATCGAGGGCCGAAACGCGATTTGGTGGGTGAATTCCGTGATGCCGCCGCCAAACACGAGATTCGGTTCGGCGTGACGACTCATCTGGCCCGATCCTACAGTTGGTTCCAAACGAGTCACGGCGCGGACAAGGAAGGGGCACTGGCGGGTGTGCCATACGATGGCGCCGATCCGAAATACAAGTCGCTCTATCATTCTCCGTTTGCTGAATCGCCGCGCTACCCCAGCAACCCGCCCGTGTCGTGGAAACGGGAGTGGTACCTGCGAGTCAAGGACCTCATCGATCAGTATCGGCCCGATCTGATGTACTTCGACGGCAGCTATCCATTCGACAACGGTTATGTCGGGCGGCGGCTGGTCTCCCATTACTACAACGCGAACAGTCGGTGGCATGGGGGCAGTAATCAGGCCGCGATGTGCATCAAAAAGTGGCCCGCCGAATCGCACCACGGGGTTTTCCGCGATGCCACGTGCGTTCAGGATATCGAACGAGGCAGGGCTGCTGAAATGCGCGAGTTGCCCTGGCAGACGGACACTTGCATCGGTGGCTGGTACTATCGCGCGGGAACGCAGTACAAGACGCCTGAGCACGTTGCGCATATGTTGATTGACATTGTGAGCAAGAACGGCAACTTATTGCTCAACCTGCCGCTGCACCCAGACGGGTTCCTGGATAACGACGAGGTTGAGTTTCTGGGTGAGATGGGACGATGGATGAACGTCAATGGGGAGGGGATCTATGGGACACGGCCTTGGGTAATATATGGTGAGGGTCCGGCAAAGGGGGGTGGCGGCCATTTCAACGAATCGGCTGCGTTCTACACGTCGCGTGATTTCCGCTACACGTCGAAAGGCGAATCGCAAGTCTACGCCTTCTTTATGAAATGGCCCGAGGATCGTCGCTTGCACCTGCGGGCGCTGGCACGAGTGGCTTCTGCCGGCGGCAAGATCGAGAAAGTGGAACTCCTGGGCCACCAAGGGATTTTGGAGTTCCAAACCACTGACCAGGAACTGACCGTGTCCCTTCCAGCGAATCAGCCCTGTCAACACGCGTGGGCCCTGAGGATCACCGGTCAGAAGATGCGTGCGTTCGAGCCAGGCGAGTTCCTCTATGCGGTTGAAGCCGACGAAGCGGGAGTTCTCCTTCTGAATGCCGCGGACGCCGAGATTCACGGCTCTTCGCCTCGAGTGGAACAGAAGCAGAAGGCGGATAAGCCAAGTATCGGCTATTGGCGATCGGCCGACGATTGGATCTCGTGGAGCGTCAACATCCCGAAGAAAGGTGCCTACCGCGCAACTGCTCGAGTCAGTTCGGCGGACCAGGCCACTCCCTTCGCAGTCAGTCTGGGGGATCAGCGCATCGAAACCCGTTCGACTCGGACGGGCAGCTGGGAAGAGTTCGCGACCGTCCCGATCGGACGATTCCAAGTCAACCAGGCGGGTATCCAAACGCTCACGCTGAAGCCAATTGGTGTCGAGACATGGAAACCGATTGGATTACTCGACATCAAACTTGTGCTCGAAACGGATTGATCATTCTCGATGAGACTACTCACGCTCGCCGTTCTTACGTGCCTGTTTGCGAATACATCCTTGGCAAAGGACCGACCGAACGTCGTTTTCTTTGCGCTCGATGACCTGTGCGATTGGGTTGGAGCGATGGGGTACGGGCAGGCCGTCACGCCGAATATGGACGCGCTGGCTCGTTCCGGCGTTCTGTTTACCAACGCACATTCGCCGGGCGTCTACTGTGCTCCATCGCGGTCGGCGATCTTTACTGGCCGGTACGCTTCGTCGACCGGATGTTATGGAACCGAGGTGTATCATTACGATCATCCTGAAATCGTTCCACTACAGATGGCGTTTCATCGAAGCGGATATGCGACGTTTGGCGCCGGAAAACTGTTCCATCATCGCGAGGGGTTTCTCGATAGACGCGATTGGGACGAGTTTTTTGTTCGCAACGAAGTGCTGAAACGCAAAGGCTGGCGCATCGAAACGTGGCCGATGGCGGAAAACGAACGGGACGTGCCGTTTCCAGTTCCCTTTCCGGCGAGCATCTACAATCGCGGGAAGAGAGTCACGGGCGGCCTGTTCCTGGATTGGGGGAGTCTTCCCAACGAACGCGAAAACGAAATGGCCGATACACGGCGAGTGGAGTTTGCCCGCGACGTGCTGAGGCGAAAGCATGATCGCCCGTTCTTTCTGGCGGTGGGACTCTACTCGCCGCACTTTCCCAACTACGCACCCCAGAAGTACTTTGATCTGTACGATTTGAAAAAGATCAAACATCCTCCCTACAAGGACGATGATCTGGAAGACCTGCCTCCGAAGATTCGCAGAAATAAGGAAAACCGTAAGCGAGCGCATCATGACCGGCTGGTTGAACTGAATGCAGTTGAAGATGCCATTCGCGGGTATCTCGCATGCGTCTCGTATGCCGACGCGATGCTCGGCCGACTGATGCAGACGCTTCGAGAAAGCCCGTACGCCGATAACACCATTGTCGTGTTGTGGAGTGACCATGGTTACCATCATGGTGAGAAGGGCGATTGGGGAAAGCACACTCTGTGGGAACGAACGTCCAACGTCCCGTTCATCTGGTCTGGACCCGGGATCGCCAAGGGTGCAAACGTTGATGCGACGGTCAGCCTGATCGATATGTATCCAACGCTGGTCGATCAGTGTAATCTGCAGCCGGTCGAAGACCTCGAAGGAGAATCGCTGGCCCGTGTTCTTGTAAAACCGACAGAGGCACGAGACCGCGACGTCCTCCTTCCCTACCTTGAACCGGGGGGCTACGCGATCATCAATAAGAAGTGGCGTTACATTCATTACAGCGACAACACGGAAGAACTGTACGATGAACAACGCGATCCGAATGAGTGGAACAATCTCGCGGAGTCGCCAGAATTCACTGATATCAAGCGAAAGCTGCGGGCAAGCGCGCCGGAAAAATTCGCGCCGCCGGCTACGCCCAAGAATCAACTGCGGTTGATTCTCGATGGCGACGCGTTCCGTTGGGAACTGAAGAGGCCGGCGAAGAAAACGGGCCGCTGAAAAGAATCCCGAGGAAGCGTATCGGCCGTAAGTCGATCGACGCGGCACCGTTCAACGGACGTGCGTCTTCACTGGTGAAACAGAGCGGACAAGAGAGAGCCGTTGACCGTGTTCAGTCATGTGCTGGTTGAGCAGAAACGCTTCGGCGGGGCTTGCCTCCGCCGGGCGATAACGGGTCAGCTGCCTGCCTCCCACGTATTTCCTATCGTTTGCGTTGTTTCGAGAGGCACTGGGCGTTCGGCTCGCTTGGCAATGACTGCTTCCATGCGTCGAGCAATTTGGATAGACGGTGGACCTGCTCAGGCTGCTCTCGGTAGAGATTGTGTTTCTCCAAGTCGTCGCCGGGAAACCGGAAAAGCTCGGTTCGTTCGGCATTTTTGCCCAATAACAACTTCCATGAGCCCTGGCGCACGGCGAGCGCCGGCCAGCGGTCACCGCGTGGGGAGGCTGATTTCCATTCCCAGAAGATGGGAGTCGCTCGGGCCGATTTGGCAGTCCCGAGCAGTGCCGGCAGCTGATTTTCGCCGTCCGGTATGTACGCGGCGGGCAATGTCACGCCCGTGGCAGCGCAGATCGTCGGGAGCAGGTCGACGGCCGTGATCGGTGTCGTACGGTCGACTCGTCCGGCCGCGATCTTTCCCGGCCACCTGACGATGAAAGGCACGCCGATCCCTCCCTGTAGCAACGACCGCTTACGGCCGCGCCGACCGCCGGTCGTTCCGACCGAGGCAAACGATCCAAAACCGGGCCCGGTTGATTCGTCCTGAGTCATTCGCCGACTTGCCGGACCCGTGTCTTCGGGGCCGTTGTCCGAGCTGAAGAATACGAGCGTATCGTCGTCCAGATTGAGTCGCCGGAGCGCCGCGAGGAGCTGGCCGATGCGAGCGTCGGCGTGGGCGAGCACAGCAGCATAGATTCGATCGGCCTCATTCTCGAGATGAGGGAATTGACTCAAGTATTCCGATTGCGGGTAGTGGGGAGTGTGGGGTTCGTGAATCCACAGGTTGATAAAGAACGGCTTTTCTTGGTCTGCGCATTGTTCCATGAACTCGATCGATCGCCGGACATCGTCATGCACGGGCATCTGCGGTCCCGAGCAATTGAATGCACCGTACTCGTCGTAACCGTAACTGGTTGGCAATGGCGCGTCGGGCACCATGATGTTCGTAAGGTGCCACTTGCCAAAGTGGCCTGTGGCATAACCGTTCTGCCGCAGCAGCCTCGGCAACACGATGGTCTTGGGGTCGAGCCAGTCCGGCATTCCGCGCCGTCGGTGGCTCTCGACCGTTGCAAAATGGCCGTGGATACTGAACCGAGCCGGGAAGCGGCCCGTCATGATCGCCGTCCGGCTGGGCGAGCAGACTCCACTGGCCACCGTGTACTGGTAGAATTCCGTTCCTTCGGACGCCAGGCGATCGATATTCGGTGTTTTCAACCAAGGATGTCCATGGCAGCCCAGGTCTCCCCAACCCCAGTCGTCTGCGAGAATGAAGACGATGTTGGGGTTGCTGGGATCCAGCCGGGCTTTCCGAGCCGACGCCTGGAGCAGGTTGGTGCCCAAGCATGTGATGAACCCAAGCAGCAGGACGTGGTGTTTTGTTGTAAATGTCATGATGTGGTACCGTTGCGCGATAACGACCCCGCCTCGAGAAAGCTGAACGTCTCGATCCCTTGGTCCGCTATTGGTTATCAAAAGACTTGTCTGGGTAAGGGGGAGGTTCTGGGACTTTGCGAGGATCTTTCTTGATCTTTGCCAGTAAATGACGAATGGCTGTATCGAGTTGAGCGTCGGAGCCGTTGAACGTGGCGTGGGGCAGGTTGTCGACGATGATATCCGGATCGACTCCGTGTCCTTCGATCAACCAGGCACGTTCCGGCCCGTATACTCCGAACTCGGCGGCCGTCGCGATTCCGCCGTCGGACAGTCGATTGGATGAAGAGAGCCAGACTTCTCCGCCCCATGTTCGGGTGCCGATCACCTTGCCCAGACCGAGTCGACGGAACCCCTCGGTAAAGGCTTCTCCGTCGGATGCCGTATGTTCGTCACACAGAACGACGATATGGCCGCGAAAGGCGTACTGCATATTCCACGTTGGTTGGCCGACGCGGGCTTTCCAATAGAACCAGGCTCGTCGCATCAGCTTTTCCAGGATAATGCTGTCGATGTTTCCGCCTCGATTGTGGCGCACGTCAACGACAAGTCCCTGGCGGTTGAATACGGGGTAGAAGTTGCGATACCATTCGGCGAGATTCCGCCCACTCATCGCCTGCAGGTGCACGTAACCGATTCGGCCCTTTGATTTTTTCTCGACGCGCAAACGTCGAGTGTATTCCCAATCTCGGTAACGTAAGGACGATTCGTTGGAGATCGGTCGAACGATGACTTCGCGCGTTTCCTTGGCGTCTCCGGAGCGGACTTTCAAAAGGACCTGGCGTCCGGCCTGATTGCGCAAGAGCAGGTGAGGGTGGGCGCAGGAGAGGACGGGTTGTCCGTTGATCGACTGAATGATGTCGCCCCGACGGATTCCGAGGTCGGGATCGGCAAGTGGTGAGAGTTCCTCTGGATAATCGGGGTCGGACTTGTAAATGTAGTCAACCCGGTATCCGCCGGCGTTTTCGACTTTCACGAGGCGAGCCCCCAACGTGGGGATTTGAATCTGGTCGTCTCCTTTGCGCTGATCACCCCCGCGAACCGACGTGTGGAGAACCGACAGTTCTCCAACCATCTGGCCGATAGCGTCGCTCAATTCGTCACGCGTGGTGACGCGCTCGACCAGTGGAGCATACTTCTTGCGTATGAGCGGCCAATTCACTCCGTGCATGTGCGGGTCATAGAAATAGTCGCGATGCAGCCGCCAGGCATCCACGAAGATCTGTCGCCAATCCTCTCTTACGTCGATCGAATACTTCCAGTTCGAGAGGTCGATTCTGCGTTTCGACAGGTCGGCGACTTTCATCGCCTCGGCACTGACGACGTACAAGCTGCTTGATCGACGCAGCAGCATCTTCTTGCCGTCACGTGACATTTCAGCAGATTGGACATCTTCCGTGATACGTTGAGGCTGATTGTCCTTGTTCGCGATCTTGATGGCCATCAAGTGTGTCTTACGATCTGGTCCGGATTCGCGTTCGAGCCAGAACAGCGCTTTCTGGTTGACGAGCAGATTACGCATGTTTCCTGCTGGTACCGGGATACTCTTAATACGGCGCTGGATACCGTCCAAGTCGATTCGCACGGGCTTGACCTTCTGGTCGGTGTTGCCCGCGGGCTTTTCTTCAGGGTCGCTTTTGTCGGCACCCGCGCGCTTTTCCGATTTTCCCTTGCGTTGACTCGGCGGATCGTCTTGTTGTTTTGCTGATTCGGCGTTTGGAGCGGGCTCCTGCAATTCGTCGTCGGCCTGGAAAGGGGAACGCAAGTCGTCTTGCAGTGGGAGCCGATACATCTTCATTGGCTTGTCGAAGAAGGGTTCGGGTTGACGCGGT
>CAYNDU010000211.1:0-9138 GCA_964395615.1 uncultured Pirellulaceae bacterium
TCGCTGGGCTATTATCAACCGTCCCTCACGGGACGGACTAGCCGGGAGCCTTGACGCGCCGGGTCGATCCGTGCCGCGAGTCGGACGCCCGATCAGCGTTGCATGGGCCCGAGCGTTGGCCATGGTGCCCGAGTCGCTCGCTTGACCGGTTTCCAGTTCAGGAATTTGGCAGCCGACTTCGTGCTCGGATCGTGCCAGAGTGGAACAGAACGGGCGATCAACCGTAGCCGTACGCCCATGTTACTCGCCGGATCGACGTCAACGTCGTTGAAGCGAGGAGTCGCCCCCGAGAAATCGGATGCGATCTTCTTCTCCCAGGCGGCAATATGAGCCTTACTCCGAGCCGAGTATCCCCAACCGGGCGAGCGCTCCACCATCGTCGGACCGACCCGCTTCCAAAACTGCTTGAAACTCTTGCCTTGCATCTGTTGAAGGGCGACTGCCCGTCCTCGTCGCGCGATCAACAGCCGGACCATCTGGTTATAGCTCGATTGAGCCATTCGCTCGGCCAGGTTAGGACGGCGAAATGGCTCGTCTGGATCGTGCCCGCTCCCGGCATGACCAATGCTCGCCCCGTATCCCTGATGCGCAAACGAATCCTGGTGGACGTGCAGCAGGAGACCGAACATCTCAATATCACCGGATGCTGCCACATTCGTGAGTGCCCCGGCTACCTGGCGATCACCCATTACCACGTGGGAATCGTTGCCAGATGTCGGAAAATGAAAGCGGCGCCGAACCGCACTCCCGGCGTGAATCGGCCGGGTCGTGCGTTCATAGTCGACTCGAGTGGCAAAATAGGAAATCACGAGTGCCTCGGAGACCGGCTTGCCACGGGAATTGACCCAACCCGACGGTCCGTCAAGGCCCAGGTATCGAGCCAGGTAGTAATTGAAGTAGAAGTGGGTATCCAAGTCATACATTCCGGTTGGATCCGTCCGATTGACCGGATCGTTGCCGACATATCGCCGCACGTTGACGTCACCGGCGGCCAGACCCAGCGGGTCCTCATTGACAAACTGACCGAGTTGAGGATCGTAGTAACGGGCTCGATAGAAGAAGAGATCGGACTCGTCGTCCATTTCGCGGCCGGTAAACCCAAAGACGTGATCCACAGATCGATCCGACTCAGACATGAGCTGACCGAAAGTGTCAAAGACGCGGTGGTTGGCGATCGTCGTTATCGCTTGTTGATCGTCATGGACGGCAATATCGCGGATGGAACCAAGCCGATCGGCCAGCGGCCACACGGTGGTAGACGGTTCCCCGTTCGAATCCAGGTGCTCGTCCGCCAGGACCTGGTCGACGAGCGGACCATGCAAATACCGATTGGTCAGGCGGCCGTCCTCAAACCTCAACAACACGTTCGCATCGTCGTGGACAAACTGTTCCGAATGAGTTTCTCCGTCCCCTGAAGTCACTGATTTTCCTATGCGTCGGTCGAAGGCATCGTACGTATAGCGGACCGTCTTCTGCGGCGGATGTTCCCTGCCTGACCGTTCACGGATGGCAATCAGGCGATTGCGCACGTCCCAATCGTATTCCGTCGTCCATCCGTTTGACCGCTCGACACGTCGCACTCGATTTCCCTCCGCATCGTATTCGTAATCGAACTGGCCGTCCGAAAACACGAGGTTTCTGCGGCCGACGATCGTGTTCTCTCGCACCGGATTGCCGTTGTCATCGTACGAGAATTGTTGCGGCGCCCCGCTCGAATCGTCGGTTTGCACTAGCTGCCCTATCGAATCGTAACGAAATTCTCGGATCCCATCGGTGCTTGAATCAACTCGCACGACTCGTCCTGCCGGATCATAGTCATATTGGTAAGTGACCAGGGCCTGGCCCGCTTGCTGATGTTCGAGTTTTCGAAGCTGTCCGCGCAGGTCATACGCGACGTCGGTCGACACGATCAATTCGTTTGCTTCGAGGTCGGCATATCGATCAAGGTGCGTCAACAGGCCCAATTGGTCGAACTGCAAATCCACTCGTTGCGGCTCGACCTGGTCCCCAAACTGGTCGATTCGAACCGGCCGGCTCCAGGCGTCGTACGACACTTTCTGAACCAGGTCGTCATGGGCTCCGATGGAGACGGACAGCGTCGAGCGCGCGTCCGTCACCGAATCATAACCAAAGTCCAGGACGACATCCTCTCCGGCGCCAACACTGGCGCTGGTAAAGACCGGTCGATCGAGAGCATCGTAGGAGTATTGATAACCGGCAGCCCGATCGGCAACCGCTAACAACCGACCCGCAGCATCGTATGCTGATGAGATCGTGTTCACTGGGTTTGAGCCCAGCGCCGCGCTCACCGAGTCGTCGAACCACTTCTCCGAAATCACATTTCCGGCTGGATCATACTCGAAAGCCATTACACGTCCCAATCGGTCCGTGACGGCAACGGTTCGTCCGGCCGGATCGTACTGAAACGCCTTGCTCGCCACCGTTTCCTGCCAGGGAACACTTTCGCGCACCGGCCGGTCCAGATCGTCGTAGCCGAAAGTCGTGACGTTTCCCATCGGGTCAGAGAGAGCCGTCATTCGGCCCATCGAATCATACTGAAACCTCGTCTGACCACCATTTGCGGCTGTCGTAACGATACGATGGCCACGAACGTCATATTGATGACGTGTGGCATTCCCGACGGCATCTGTCTCAGCAACGAGATGCCCGAACGGATCGTAGGCAAACGCGACCGTTCCGGCCAGTTCCACCAAACGCGTGCCATCGGCGACAATCCACCCGGCTCCTCCGTCGGTTACCTCGACGCGAGCCTCGGTTCCAATCGCCGTGAACACGGCCAGTTGCTGCCACGATCGCTGCAGCTCCACCACATCACTGCGCAGTTCGCGCTGATCGACTGTAACGGACGCAAGTGCGATACCTTGCTCATCATGAAGGGCGAACCGGGCCGCATCTGCGTTGTCCGGTGCCGGATCCCAGGTTGCCAACAGGGCATATCGGGACCCTGGATGAAGGCCCTTATAATTCCACGTTGCCGTCGCCGGCGGTTGCTGTGCGGAAAAAGCAGCATGGTGATGACCGAGGAATCCACCCTCCCGTTGCTCCCACGTGCCTACGAAGGTTGCGGATTCATCGTCCAACGTTTCGAGCATCGGAAGCCCGCCATTGGCGTGCGGCGGGATGACACGTGAAGTGCGACCGAGCCGGTCATAGGAATAGCGTGTAACAAGGTCCTCGCCGTGCGATTCGGCAACTACATTACCGAACTGATCGTATTCGCGATCGACGTCGACTCCACGATCAGAGACGTGCACGATTCGTCCCAGAGCATCGTAACCGGTAACAGTATCCGCCCCGTTGTGATCGGTTGCCGCGACAACGCGCCCCATTACGTCATATCGATAGGTATCGAATGCCACGGCGCCATCGACGGCCGGCCATTCGGTCCGGAGGAGATTGCCGATCGAATCCGACGTGTAAAGGACCTGTCGGCCCAGGGGATCGGTCGTCGACGTCACCGTCCCGTTTACTGAATACGTGTGGTGTGTGACGCGAGGCGCACCGTCGGCACCAGGCGGATCAACCTCGTCGACGACGCGTCCCAACGCATCGGTTCGATATTGCGTCCAGAGGCCAAGTTCATCCCGCTCATACAGCAAGTTGCCGGCGGCATCCCGAATCCAGTATCGCGTTGGGCGGGGCGCTCCAGGCTCGGGGGCAGGATCAACACGAGCGTACATTCGGCCGAGATCGTCGTAGGCGTAGTCCGTGGCTCGAAGGACAGCTCCCGACGGATCAGCCATACGTTCCAGCCGGCTCGTTACATTTCCCGCTCGGTCATAGACGAGTGACTCTTCGGCAGTACCGGCACCATTGTCAGGCAACTGCGCGAACCAGCGCCGACTGAGATTGTCGTACAAATGTGTTTCGCGAATGACATGATCCGCGCCGTTCCATCGGTCGACGAACTGCGGGTTGCCGAGGATATCATAGTGATACTCGGTCCGCGGTGCCACCAACGGCCCGCTACCGTCGGGGTCGGGCCGACGTTCGACGATCTGCCGACCCAGGTTGTCATATTCGTACGCCGTGACCACGCGGTCCGCAGGGGTGTGCGCGTCGAATTCAGAACGACTCTGCAAAGTGCCGTCCGGATGAAACGCCCATACCGTCACCGGCCCACCGAGTGGACCGTTTTGATCCGGATCGGGCAACTGCTCGCGGATCAGGCGGTCGGCCCCGTCGTATTCTCGCAAGATTACTGAGCTGTCGGGCTGGACCGTTCGCGTCACGTTGTCGCGCAGATCATACTGCATGCGTGTCACCGGCCGGCGACCCTCACTGTCGACAGGACCTGTTTCTTGGCGCACGCGGCCCAAATCGTCGAATTCGAATGACGTGACGTTCCATCCGTTTTCCGTTCGTTCTCGGGTCTGAACGACCTGTCCGGCGGCGTCGTACCTGGTTTCCGTCATCGGACTCGCTGCTTGCCCGCCATCGGGTGAGGGATACACCACTCGGACCACGCGTCCCCACCGGTCGAACTGGTACTGTGTCACGGCCCCGAGCGGATCGACCTTTGACTTCATGTTCCCCCATGAATCGTAAGTGAACCTCTCCACAACAGGTCCGGCAACCGACCTTGGAGCCCCAATACTGGCCGGCACGTTGGGAGACGGGTGTTGGACGGACACTCGCTGCCCACGAGCGTTGTAAACGTGCGTTGTCAGATGGCCACGTTTGCCGCGATGCACGAGCAGATGACCGTTACCGTCGTAGGTCCATTGCTCGACGGCCGGCAACTGGTCGGTCTGCGGGTGTCCGCCGGGTGACGGATATTGACGCAGTACGAGTCGATGGGCCGGTCCAAAGACTTGTCGAACCACCGAACCGCGCGGGTCGACGCTCTTCGCAAGATTGCCTGCCGCGTCATAGTAACGGGTTGTGACAGGCGCCGAGTGGTCTTCCGTACCCGGGTGAGAAGCAATTGTCTGGTGCAACCGGTCGAGCGCGTCGTAGACAAAGAACGTGGTGTGCCCGATCGAGTCCGTTTCCTGAATCAGATTCCTTTGCTCGTCATACGAGTACTCGTACGATGCGAGCTCCGCATGGTCAGGCATGCCGATGATGACTTCGCGCCGCGGCAACCCGACCAGCGGTTGCGCCTCTTCGTATTCCAACGTACGACTCACCTGGTCAATCGTTCCCGCGGCCACCGTCTTCCGCGTGACGAGCCCGCCTGGGAGCGACTCCGTGTCGACCGGAGGCGTCGTGTATTCGAAGAGCGTCTGCCTGTTAGACGTGTCTGCAAAACCGGTCTCAAACTCCGTTTGAACGCGAACATTGCCTCGTTCGTCCAGCAGATACGTCGTCGCTCGCCCATTGGCGTCGCGGTACAAGACGACCTGGTTGAATCGGTCATCGTACTGCCACCGCTCCGTCACCTCGTCACCGGCACTGCGAGTCAGCAGGTTGCCCACATCATCGTATTCGTACGTCACAACCTGTGCGTCAAGAGACTGCATTCCACCTCCTCCATACGGCAGAATCTCGCTCACGACCAGGCCATACTCGTCGCGTGTCCAACGCCAGACATCCTCCCGAGGCGCGTCAACGACCGGCGGTTCCGTCCGGGCCAAGACCAGACCATACCGATCCATTTGATAACTTCGCACGGCGCCTGTCGGGTCGACATAGGTTGCCGTTGGTTCATCCAATACCCTGTCGGCGTCCGTCTGATCGCCAATCCGACCTGAGGGGTAGACGAACAGCTGCGAATCAAGCCCGGTAACGAGATAGGGCTCGACCGAAGAGATGGTGCCGTCCGGGTTAGACACCTCAACGACACGATTCATATGGTCGTCTCGGTGAAGCGTTGTCACATGGCCGAGCGGATCGGTGAATCCCCGAAGGAGCTGGTTCGCCGGCTCGTAATCAAACTGCCAAATCGGAATCGCCTGTTCAAAGCCGGGATCCGTGAACTGCACGGAATCCACTTGCCCATCTGTGATGGTCCACCCGGTCGAACGTCCGGCGAAATCGACGATTCTCGACAAGTACCCTCCCTGATAGACAAACTGAGTGACAAGTCCACCCTGCTGCGTTATTTGGACCAGTTCATCGGTCCGGCCATCCAGATCGGCATCCGCATACTCATACTCGGTGACGTTGCCATTTCGATCTGTGCGCAATTCGAGCAAACCGTTGGCCACACCGAACTGTAGCTCGTCCCCAAACTTCGTGGTCAACCGAAAAGACGAGCCTGACTCGTCGGCCGCGATTTCCGAATGTGTACCTAAGGGCGTTTCGAGATCCCATTGATCGACGACCATCATGGCTCCGGCCGACAATTCGCCATCAACGAACGTCCCGTCCGGCCGAAGCGTGCTGAGCGATACGGTCAGTTCTCCGCCTTCGGTCGGCCGAAAGAATCCCAAGCTCCTCCATCTTCGCCCTTCAGGGTCCGGCTCGCCCGGTACGAACCGCTGGTCAACTTCCACGTAGTCCGGCAGGCCATCGTGACTGCCCGATTCGATCATGTAGACGGCGTCCGTCGCCCGAGTCAGCGCCGCCTCCCAGATCGTCAGCAACTGGTAGTTGTGTTCTCGATCGAGTTGATCGATGGACCATTCGACCTTGGCCTCTTTCTGCTGATTCGCCAGGCAAGTCGTGCGATGGGGAAATCCTCCCGACGTCGAGGCGCCCACCCAATCGCCAACCGGCCCCCAATGAACGCGAGGGTCGTCGACTACGTCAAGAGTCTGACCAGCGCCGGAAGTTGCCCGATACCAGGCACTCGTCTGATCGCCGCGCAGGAGAGCCATTCCCGACTCGGCGACCGCCCCCTGCGGCACGAGACGGGAAACGGGCCGAAGTTGCTCAGACATCGTTACCGAGTCGCCGAAGACTAGCCGATCCAGGTCGTCCCGCCACCAGCGTTGACCGAATTCGGGGCTGCCGAGTTCGGGATCGACCCGATTGACTACTTCCGTGCCGCCACGCGCCGTACGCGTAAACGTGGTTCCGTCAACCACAACCGTCAGCTCCACGTCCTGGTCGTAATGACCGCTCGAAAGACGATCTGCCAGTGAGCCGGTGGCTCCCAAGGTCGCTCGCAAATGACGATAGGCATCTTGAGCCAGTTGGTCATCGAGTCGGTCGGACTCCAGTTGGACGGCGGGGCCCGATAGGCCGCCTACCGTGTAGACGCCCGACACCTCCTGGATCGACCCTTCGACGTCGGGCAAGCGAAATGCCACCTCAACCGCCGGCCGCAAGTTGTCATCCTCCCGATACGTCGGAAGGTCCGCCACTAAATCGACGGCCGCCGTCCCTTGGTACATGTCGACTATCAGAGGTTCCGCGCCGAACGCAGGCCGATCCCAAGGCGTGGTCTGCCGATCGATGTTCCTCGAGTTTCGGATTTCCAGCTGGTCGTTATCGAGAAGTTGAACCGTGGCCGTGTTGGATAGGGGGTCGCCAGCCCCATCGAGGGCAACTCGATAATACGAACGCGAAGAATCGACCTTATCCGTACCGCTTGTGCGCAGAATGTTGCGATTGGGCGTCACGGCCCCCACCTGAAGGAACATGGCATCGAAGTCGGACCATTCAATCAACTCCAGCGCAATCGTCTCGTCCCATTCCACTTCGAGGTCATCGCGGGGCACGATCGTCACCGTTACCGCCGGTGAATCGGCGGGAATTCTGGACATGCCGACCAACGTCTGCCCGTCTCCCACCAAGGGGAGCGGAATATGTCGATCGTCGAAAACGACGTAGTCAGCGGCAGCCGGATTGGAGGCCAGGTCCGTTGCGGACGCCGCGGAACCGCCGGTCGTGATGCGGAATGGCACGGCGATATCTCCCATCACGTCGGCCTCTCTGCGAGATATCCTGAACGTGCCCGTGTCTGCCGGCTGACCTTCTATTGTCTCGCCGGCGATGGCATCGACGGCTGTAATCGTCACCTCACTCTGGACCTGCAGTCGAACGGTGTCGTTCAGCAAGAAACCGTCAAACAAATCGGGCAACGCACCCGGATCACCGACCGGCGATGAACTGTCACCGGAACGGACGCCATCCGGATCCACCTCAACGTGTATCTCATCGGTGCCCCGGAAAATCCCCTCGACGTACAACGTCATCAGCCGCGAAGGGGTCCCATTGTTGAGTTGCGCCGTCGTGTACGCATTGACATCCCCTGGAGGAATACTGAAAGATCCCGTCGCCCGGCGATTCGAGGCCACGAAGTGACCGGGCTCGATTGGATCACGGGCCGACCTCGGGTTTCGCGGTTCGTGTTCGTCGACGGTCCAGAGTCTCAACTGGCCGAAAGCCGGGCGTCGTTGACCGTCCGCGTCGATCGTCGCTCGCGCAGGGTCACTGTCCCCGTAGATGATTCTAATAAGAGCCCGTTCGGGATCAACGACGTCGGGTAATTGTATCTGCAATGGCACGAAGCCAACGTCGGAGGACGTGGTGGCATCGTCGGCCGCGTCGGACCCCGCATCTCCGGATTCTCGACCATCAAGATCAAATCCGTCGACGAAGTCGGGCACGTTGTCTTGGTCCGCGTCATCGGCATTGACGACCAGCAGCTTGCCCGCGCCATGAGGAACGTACTCCACTCGATCTTCAGCGTCTGTTCGATCCGGGAGATCAAGCCCGTTGTTGTTATCGGAGTCCAGATCCACGTCCACCGTCACGACGTGGAAAGCCACGACATCCTCGTGCAGAGATCCGACATCGAATGATGGAACGAACTCGGCCCTCAACCCGGCCGAACCATCTTCTAGTCCCTCAATGGCCAGCGGTAGTTGAAAACCCCAGATGCCCAGATCGCCACGAGTCAAGTGCGAAAAGTCATACGGCTGGCCGGATCGCAGGGGCACCCAACGGGCGCTGCCCTGCCACGATTGAGCGACCGTTTTCAGTGCAGCTTCCCCGTAAACGGCTGCGGCGGGCGCCCACACGCGGACGCCGGCCGGCGCGTGAAACGTCACCTCCCCCGGTGCCGAGGCGCCAACATATGCCGGCCGTACCTGCCAGTCTCCCCATGGCACCAGGGGATCGTCGAACCGGACCAACTCCTGCGACTGCCATTCAACGCCGATCCGATGCCGACCGCCGCCCGCTTCTTCGCGGTCAGGATGATCGTCGCTTGCCAGCCGCTCC
>CAYNDU010000212.1:0-9115 GCA_964395615.1 uncultured Pirellulaceae bacterium
CATTCGCGACGCCCTTACCCCTGGCTAAAAACGGACGCCCCGTCCGGGGCGTGCCTGCCGCATGGCATCATTGCACGTATCCTCCGTAGGTAACCGTTCTCGGCCTTCGGCCGTGAACGGATACGGATAACCAGCCCCGTTCAGATAATCGTGCGCGGAGCAAACGTCATGCGCGAAAGGTCCGCCTTAAAGGGAGACGGGCCCAGGCGCGTGATACGGCCCTTGCCGAGCTTGAAGCGGTAGCGGTTGGTCACGGGATCCGGTACGCGGTGCACGACGCTATTGGCCGGCGAACCGGGCAGCAGCGCGTTGGTCCACAGAAGGCCCGGGCGAACGGCATCGGTCACAACGGCCACGGCCTCGAATTGACCCTTGCCCTGCCGAATCTTGCCGCTCTCCATCAAACGAGTGAACGAAAAATCATCGGCATCCACTGCGACGAATCCACCCGTCTGGACCAGCACATCGTCATTGGTCACGCGTACCCGGTCACCGCTTTCGATGTTGAGTGGGCCGGCATCCTGAGGGTGGATCTCGACCCATTGAGTGGGCCAGCGCCGACGAATGTAGTCTTTCCGTGAATCATCAAAATGGCTCTGCCAGATTTCATTGATTCGTCCGGAAGTGACCCAGAACTCGCCCTTGCCGGGCGTGATGCGCTGGTAGAAGTCAGAGAACAATTCCCAGGGCGTCTTATGGAGGATTGCCTTGCCACTCTGTGTATTGAAGACTCTCATCCATTTCATCAGAACGGTCGGCCCTTCCGGGTCTCCCATATCGGTTTGCAGGTCATGCAATCGTTTGGTTCCAACGATGGCACCCCGCACGCCGTCCTGTTGAAAATACCCGGCGTACTTTCGGTATTCGGTCGATTCGGTCACCTGCGAGCGATAGCGGACGGGAGTTTGAATGCCCGTGGACCCCAAGCGCCTGAGCAATTCATGTCCGGTCATACCAGCCTGGCGAGCATAGACGACCAGCGGATGATAGTTCAGCACACCCTTGCGACCGAAGCGGGCCGCCTGTTCAAAAACGTCGTTTGAGCTCTGCCAATCGTAGTCTTTAAAGCCCATTTTTTTGGCAAATTGAGCGATGATCCACCAATCGGGTCTGGCCTGCCCGGGCGGATCGCAGAATTTTCCGTACAGGCGCAGACGTCGCTCGCCGTTGCACCGAGTGAAATCCTCTTCACCCCAGGTGGCAGCCGGGAGTACGATATCGGCAAACTCGGCGCCGACCGGGTCGCGCAAATAGATATCCTGATCGACCACGACCATTTCCCGCGCGTCCGCTCGACGCTTCAGCACATCGGCAGCGTGACGTGCGTCGGCTTTTTGGATTTGATGAGCACTTTCACGCGTCATCTTCCGAAACGTGCGCATCAGTTCCTGGCTGGCCGCCATCGCCTGCATCCAGGTAGTCCCGATCACCCACACGAAGCGCAGCTTACCGGCCTCGACCCATCGATCGAGATCGATTTCTTTCTTTCGACGACCCGGGGCTTTTTCGGGCGAGAAAATCCGCGGATAGGATGCGGCACCGTACCAGCCGCGCTGGTGACCGCCGAGTCTTGAGATCACACGCCCCTCGCGATTGCCGGCCCCGCAAATCAAGCCGAGCGTCGCATAGGAGGCAGTATTCAGGTAGTTGTTACTCCAGTAGTTTCCCTTTTCCAAGGCGAAGGACGCGACCGGACGCCGGCCGTCGACCGGTTGAGCGATCCACTGGGCCGTCTTCCGAATATCGTCTTTGGCCAACCCGGTCGTTCGCGAGGCCTTGTCGAGTTGAGCCGGTTCGTAGGAAAGGATCCACTTTCGATACTCTTCCCAGGTCGCGCCGAAACGGCCCCAGGTGGTTCGCCACTGCCACGGCGTGTTTCGTGTGCCACGACCGAATCCGGAATCAATTTCCCAGCGATTGGCGATCCAATCCTCAACGAACGGCTTATCCTCCCAACCCTGCTCCAGGATCAAACGAATGAGCGCCAAGTGGAGGATCGTGTCCGTACCGGGAATGATCTGCAGGAACAGGCCGCCATTCTTTTCGGCGTAGGCCGCTCCGGTCGTTTTTCTTGGCAAGACGAAGATCAGGCGTTTCTTGCCACGCATCATCCACTCGGTGAACAGAACGGTCTTGGTTTCATACGGGTCACAACCGGAAATCAAGATCACGTCCGCCTTGGCCCAGTCATCGTAGGCCGGCCCGAACATCACGAGCCCCGCATCATCGGCCCCCGCCGTGTCGTTCCCTGGTCCCGGTTTATCGTGTGGAGCGTAAGCGGGCGTCTGTATCGATTCGAATGCCAGCTTCGAGATGGCGTAGGTGTTTTCGAAATATTGATAGGAATAGGTCTTCATGCCCCAGGCCGATGTCCCCTGCCCGTCGATCACATGTCGGCTTACGTCAGCCATCACCTCGAAAGCCAGTTCCCATGAAATGGGTTGCAACTTGCCTGCGACGCGCATCAATGGCTGGGCCAAACGGTCCGCGGTCCGACCCTCCGGATGGTACGTTTTCTGTGCAATACATCCGCCTCGAATGGAGTGGTTTCCGTCCGGGTTGACGACCTGCGCCTGATCGTCCGGATGGACGATCACGTGATGTTTTTTTCCGTCGACCAGGCAGAAGCTGTGCTGATTGGGCGAGACCCACTGGCCGGTGAGGGGTTCGACCGGAAAATCCGCCTGCAGGGCATTCGAGTCGGCTGTCGTTCCTCCCTCTAGACCGACGGGCCAGACGTACGCTTTTTGCGAGCAGCCGACAATACAATAGTCGCACACGGTTCCCACAACTTTCGCCGACGTGGGAGGCAACGGAACCTTGTTCACATCGGTTTTTCCTGGTTCGGCGGCAGCTGGCTGGCGTTCTTCCTTCATGATGCATTGCCTTCGGCGGATACGGATGGAGGGTTCACATTGTGTCCATACATGAGGCCAATGACACCGGTCGCCCAGATATCATCACCCTCCAACTCCAATAGAATCTGCGGCAACGATTCGGTCGCATGTCCGGCAACGACCATTCCGTGTCGGGTCAAATCAAACGTGGTCAGATGTTCGCGACACGGCCCGGCAACTTTGAATTCGGCGTTGTACTCGTCGGACATATCGCCGCCCATGTGCGTGCACCATGTGTGAAAGGCGACCACATCCTGGTCAGGGCCGATCCCACCTCCGGCCCGTTTTCCGAGCCGTACGACCCACCCGTCGCCATACGGCTGGCCGGCGGGATAGGAAATCAACTCCGGTTGATCGACCTTCAGGGCGGACAATTTTGCAACTTTCAAGCGGTCCGCGGCGATCACCGTCACCAGGTCGTTATCGGACGCCCCTTGAACTCGACCTGGAAACAGGCTCCCCAGCGTCACGGTCGTGGCGGCGGCGGATCCGATCGACAGGAACGTTCGGCGCGTGAGGCAGCCGCTGATCGGCCTGCGGGCACCGGCCTCGCAACCGACCGCGTCATGATCGTCTTTCATCCGCATTACTCCTCAATGCACGTCGGCCGGCCGTGTTTCGTCGGCGGCGGCCAATGGTTCGTAGGGTGGCAGTTCAGGGGGCGGGATCCGGATTTCATCACCGCTCAGCGATTCCAGAAACTCAAGCAGATCAAATTTCTCGTCCTCGGTCAGCCGCAGCGGTTCGAGTAGCGGGCTCCGCTTGCTCGGATCGCCGCCACCCTGGTCGTAAAAGTCAATCACGTCTTCCAGTGTCTCGAGCACACCGTTGTGCATGTAGGGCGCTGTGTAGACCAGGTAGCGTAACGGCGGAGTACGGAACTTCCCCTTGTCGGTTTCACGCCGAGTGGTGAAGAACAACCCGAGGTCACGGTCGGCGGACCGATATTCGGGCTCTGGAACTCCACGCGCGTAGAACTGGAATCGCATCGCGATCTGCCGAAGCGGATCTTGCTGATAGAGTGGACTGTGAGGCAGGTCCAACCGATGGTACCGTTCGTCGGACAACAGCGGCCCGTTGTGGCAGCGAAAACAGTGGGCCTTTCCCTTGAACAGTTGCATCCCTCGAAGGGCCCCGTCGGACATCGCACCGTGATCGCCCCGCATATACTGGTCAAAGGGGCTGTCCACCGACACGACTTGTGCGCGTTCGAATGACGCGATGGCTTTCAAGACCAAGCCGTACGACGGTCGACGCACTCCGAACGCTTCTTGAAACATCTTGACGTACTTAGGAATCTGGGCGAGGCGTTCCTCGATCATTACCGGATCACCATTGCCGGCCAGATTTCCAGTAATGGCGCTCGACGCTTGGGCTTCCAGACTCGGCGCTTCGCCGGCCCAGAACAGCTTGGAGAGGTACGCTGAGTTGACAATGGTCTGAGAATTGCGCCAATGCTGGGTCCCGGCATACCCGCGGGACAGGGGGTTGCCATCGCCCCAACCGATTCGGCTGTCATGGCACGAGGCACAGCTGGTGCCGACATCGCCCGACAAGCGGTCGTCGTAAAAGAGCAACCGACCTAGCGCGATCTTGGCCGGCGTCAGATGATTGTCGGCCGGCACCGGCGGGGTCTCCGGGAGAGCCGCCAAGGCGACGAATTCTTCCCCGTCCTCGGTCGATGATGTCGGTTCACTCGCGCCACCCGTCGCACCGTTCTCGTGATCCGGCTGATCAGCTGCTGCCGACGTACCATCCGACGTTCGGCTATCGGTCGACGGAACGTCACTCGACGCAGTCTCCGGGGACTTCGAGTTGCATCCTGCGATGAACGATTGGATCAGGACCAGCGCCAGGCCGCAACTCACACGTGCCAGACGATTCGTCAACCGGCCGATTTCCCTTGCCTTTCCACGCCGATTCGCCGCAAGAATACGTTCGTTCACGATCGACTCCTTGCTGGTAATAACTCATAGGCGGGCAATTGCGGCGCTCGCACCATCTGGGGATCTCCCGTCAGACCCTTCAAAAAGGCCACCAGATCCGACTGTTCTTTCGGACTCAGACCGAGCGGGACCAGGCCACTATTCTTTCTCGAGACGAGACCGCCGCCCTGGTTATAAAAGGCGACCACTTCTTGCAAAGTCTTGAACATGCCGTTGTGCATATAGGGGGCGGTTCGACCGACCTCTCGCAGTGACGGAGTTTGAAAGCGACCGCGATCCGACTCGACCTTGGTAATGGCATAGAGTCCCACGTCATCCCGGAGGTGTTCAAAGTCGCTGACACCCAGGGTGCGAAAGAACCGCCGGAACGTGATGTGACGCATCGGCCGGCTAAACACGTCCGGATTGGTTGGGACCCCCAAGTCATAGAACTTACCGTTTGACAGCAGGGGGCCGTCGTGGCAACGAATGCATCCCGCCTTTCCCTGAAACAAGGTCAAACCGCGCTGGGCGTCCTCAGGCAGTGCTCCTTGATCGCCGGCCAGAAAGCGATCAACGGGTGCGTTGCGCGACTGAAGCGTCGAGACAAAAGCGGCTACGCTGTTTAGAATCCGACCGTACGTCGGTTCACCGCCAAACGCTTCCTGAAACCGCTCCACGTAATCCGGGACCTGTTTGCAGCGCTCGATAACCAGCCGCCCGTCCGCCTGCATAAAATGCGCCTCGGAGATATGATCCCGCACGACGGTCGGCAAGTCATCGGCAGGCAGCCGGCCGTCCCAGAACACGTGTCTCTTGAGCGCGGCGTTGAGGAGAGTCGGTGTGTTGCGAAAATAGAGTGACCCCGGGTAACCGCGAGAAAGCGGCAGACCATCACACCAGGCTTTCGCCGGTTGGTGACACGTCGCGCAACTGATCGTCGAGTCGCCCGACAGGCGGCCGTCGAAAAAAAGCAGTCGCCCGAGTGCAACCTGCTCGGCATTTGGCTTGACCGACGTTTCCGGCAACGGAGCCAACGGCCGAGGCGACACCGATTCGGCAGCCGGTGGATCGGCGGCAAGCGCCCCTTGGACAGGAAACCGGATCAACAGGCCGCCCAGCACCAGTATCGACCACAGGGCAACGCCGGGACGACCGTTCTCGCCATTCTTCTTGCTTCTGATCGTTGGGACTCTCGACCCAATCACTCGATCAATACCCGACCGGACCATGACTTCTCTCCCCCGTCATTGCTCTTCAGGCGACTCGAAGACAATCTCCTTGTTGGTCGTTGCGCCGCCGGCCAGTTTTTCACGTAGCCGCTTGCGTCCCAGGCTGGCGTGCCAGACCGAAATCCGATAATCACCGGATGGAATGTCCTCGATACGAAACGAGCCGTCACCCGTGGTCACCGCATAATAGGGCGTTCGCACCGGATAGACCCAGGCCTCCATCCAGCTGTGGATATTGCAGACGATTCGAATCGGACTGCGGCCCTTGATCGGTTTGATAATGGGATCTCCGCCGGTTGGCTGCAACACGTTCCACTGACCCGTGTTCACGTTATGTGAAATCGGATCGTCGTTGAAGACTTTGAGCTCCGATCCGTCGGGCATAACGGTCAAGCGAGGGCTGAACGAACAGCCTTTCTGGTGCAGCGAGTATCCCCCTTCGGGTGTGTCGAACTCCCACGGCTTGTCGCCTGCTTCCACACCCATAATCTCGACCACTACATCGGCCAACCCACCGTCGGCACCGACCACCACCTCCTGCACCTCACCGCCGGCCGCTTTACAGTGGTCGAAATCTTTGGTCACGGTGATCTTGCGCGGGGCAGGCACTTTTCCTTTGAATACGATCCTTCCTGCAAAGACGGACGGCCCCTTCGAAGCGCCGACCGCCGAACCACCCGATCGCTCTCTCGTAGATGCCGAGGATTCGCCCGGTGTGGACTTCTCCGAAACCGCGGAGCCGGCGTCCGAATTGCCACTCGGCGCCGAATCCGAATTGCAGCCGACCTGCCCGCCGAACACAAAGACGGCCACAGCCGTCAGCCACCTCAATCTGAAACGACTCATCAGTGTTGATCTCCGATCCATTGCCCCAATTCTCCGAGTCTGCTCTTAGAAAGTGTGCTCAGGGGGGAACGGTTCCCAGCGCGCCCGACCACGTCCACCGACGGCGGATCCTGTCTTTCCGCATGTTTGCCTACCGGTCTGCCCACTCGCACCAACGGGTCATGATACACTATTGGGCGAAAACATGGGCGGCGTCCCTGCATTTGAAAATGCTACGCTCCGCCGGCCACCGGCCTGGCGGCCTAAAGACTGCTCAAGCGGATAGCCGAGGGCGATCATGAAAACGAGAATCCTGTTGCAAATCCTGTTTCGTCTGGTGGCGGGTTTGACGCTCCTGACCATACCCGCCGATCCACTCGCTGCCGCTGTGCCGGATCGACCGAACATCTTGCTCATCGTCTCCGAAGACAACGGAGCGGAACTCGGCTGCTACGGCGATCCTTACGTCCGAACACCTCGTCTCGATCAATTGGCTGCAGAGGGATGCCGGTTTCAAAACGCCTACGTCACGCAGGCTGTTTGCTCTGTCTCGCGCGCCAGTTTTCTGACCGGGCTCTACCCATTTCAAAATGGCCAGATCGGTCTGGCCACGCATCGCTACGCGATGTTTCGGGCCTGGGACAATCTACCGAGCATCTTGAAGCGGCACGGATACCGGACTGGAATGGTGGGGAAGTTACATGTCAATCCGGAGTCTGCGTTTCCTTTGGACTATCGGGCAATTCCCGGCAGCGGCTTTAACGATCGCCCGATGAGCAAATACGTGGACGCGGCGGCCGCGCATATCACTGCGTCGGAAGAACCGTTCTTTCTGGCCGTTAACTTTCCCGACGCACATTTTCCATTGCTGCGCCAACAATACGGATTGCCTCAACGGCCGCTCAGCGGCGACCAGGTCGAGTCCTTGCCGTTTATTGGAGCTGATTCCGCTCGGCTCCGACGCGGCGCGGCTGACTACTACAATTGCCTGATGCGACTCGATACGGGAGTCGGTATGTTGCTTGACGCATTGGATGATTCCGGAAAAGCCGACCAGACCCTGGTCATCTACATTGGCGACCATGGGGCCCAATTCTCTCGCGCCAAGGCCACTTGTTACGAAGGCGGGCTCAGAATCCCCATGCTCATCCGTTGGCCGGGTCAGGTCAAAGCAGGAACGGTCCGAAACGAGTTGGTTTCGACGGTAGATATCCTGCCGACCGTGATTCAGGCTGCGTCCCTGCCGGCACGAGCCTCGCTGCCTGGCCGCTCGCTCTTGCCGCTGGCCGCGGGCCGGGAGACCGCGTGGCGAACCTACCTGTTCGCGGAACGGACAGCCTATTGCGCCTCGAGTTTCTTCCCTCAACGCACCATGAGGGACGGCCGTTACAAAGTCATCTTGAACCTGCTGTCCGATCGTCCGAACCCGGTTGCGGAAACTTACCGGACGACCCAAAAGGGGTTCTTCTTGTACGGCACCAATGAAAGTGAAATCGCGGCCGCCCCAACTCAGGTCCAAACGGCTTACAACGTCTGGCGTCATCCGCCTCGAGTCGAGCTCTACGATTTGCAGGAGGATCCGTGGGAGTTTCACAATCTTGCCGACCAGCCGGAACGGGCCGGCGACCTCGCCCGTCTGCTCGGCGCTCTGCAACAGTTTCGCGAGCTGTACCACGACCCATTACTCGACGTGGCCCGACTGGCCAAACTGACGGCCGAACACGACCACATTGCTCGTGATCTCAAAGGTGGCCGGCTGGAGCGAGACCAGAACTGGGAATACCTGGAGTACTTACCGGGCCATCACTGAACTCGGGAGCCCATTCCGCTTTCATTGGTTGGCGATCGCGAAAAGAAGAATGCACTACCGTTCATGGATGGACGCTGAGAGCGATGACCGGCCGGTTATCGACCTGGCGCTCCACCCCCTTTTTTGATCCTGGCTTGGAGATCTCGACATGCACTCGCCTGCAACTCACCTCCGATCGGTCTACGTCGCGGCGATAATCTTATTCGCTCAACTGCCCAACGAATTGGCTCACGCTGGACCGACAGAGTTGAACGCAAAACCTCTCACGCACGGGATTGTGGTTGTATTGGGAGATGCCGAACAAACGGCGCTGGATCTGGCAAGCAACGATAGGCTGAAGATCTATGTGCAGCTCGCATCGGCCGAGCGTGCGGGTAACCGTTCACGGCCAAGGCCGTGAACGGTTACGTCGATCCTTACTTCCAA
>CAYNDU010000213.1:0-1736 GCA_964395615.1 uncultured Pirellulaceae bacterium
CTTACGTTCACCGTATTCTAGTCAAGTAGAGCCCGATTGCCAAAGGACCCCCCCTTTTGCTTGTCAACGGCACCGCTCACGCCGGGCTCGACGGAGTGCGGAAGGTGATACGCCCTGCGGTCTGCACTCGACCAGCCGGCGACCGGAGGGAAGAGGCCCGTTTAGGCGATCGCGACGGGGAGTTCCGGCGAAGAACTTGTCGGGCTAGGCAGGAATCGCCGCCAGCGACTGACGCCAGAGACGAGCCCACGGTTCACGATAATCGCGGCTCAACATCTGGTTGGACGACGCGTCTCCGATGATCTGCTCCTTGACCGGGTCCCATTTCAGTTCTCTCCCCTGGCGCATCGCAATGTTACCCAGATGCGCGAGCGTAATGGACCGGTGTGCGATCTCGGCGGGAGCCACCGGTTCGCGTCGTGACAACATGCAGTCAATAAAATTGCGCACATGATCGTCGCTGACATAGAGGTGTGTCTCGTCGGGTCCGATTTTTGAGTTCTTGATTTCCGGTGAACTTGCGTCGTGTCGGCCACGATTGGCCCACACCCATCCTTCACTCCCTTCAAAGGTGACTCCACCACGTTCCGTATTCGAGATGACGAGTGTCACGCCGTTCTCGTAGACGCATTCAAAGTGGTACTCGGTCGCCGTGTTGTAGACGGGTCCATCGGCGAACGTGGCTTTCGGGTTCTTGATGGCGATCGGTCCTGTCCGCTCAGTTCCCATGCCCCACTGCGCAATATCCGGATGATGACCACCCCAATCCGTAATCTGGCCACCCGAGTAGTCCAGGATCCAGCGAAAATTCACACCGACTCGAGCCGGGCAATAGTAGGCTGCCGGTGCCGGGCCTATCCACATGTCATACTCGAACCCCTCGGGAACCGGCTCGGGAGCCGTGCGCGCGGCCGTCTTTCCGAAATCGGGGATACCGCCAGGCAGACCGCAGCGAACGGTTTGCAGTTTTCCAATTCGTCCGTTTCGAACCAATTCGCAGGCCCGCCGAAAGTTCTTGTCGGACCGCTGCTGGCTGCCCGTTTGCCAAACGACCTTGTTCTGCTGCACGGCGAGTGCAATGGCGCGGCCCTCGGCAACCGTCAGCGCCAGAGGTTTTTGACCATAGATGTCTTTCTTGGCGTTGGCAGCCATGACGCCGATCAATGCGTGCCAGTGATCGGGCGTTCCGATGTACACGGCGTCAATATCGTCACGAGCGAGAACTTCTCTGAAATCTACATATTCCCGGCAGCTTGTATCCTTGTAGAACTCGTTGACCATCTTCACCGCCGGGCGTCTGCCCCGAACCGAATTATTCCAGTACCCGGGCCCTTCACGATTCACGTCACAGACGGCGACGACGCGCACGCGATCGTCATTAAGAAACGGTCGTAGCCAGTTCGTTCCGTTATTTCCGGTCCCAATGAACGCAACCTGGATCCGGTCGTTCGGGCCGGGTGTCTGCAGGGCAGCCGCACTTACAATCTGCGGGACGAATAGAGACGAAGAAACGGCCGACACTTGACGTAGGAATGTACGCCGGTTGGGAAGACCACGAGGCGACATAACAGGTTCTCCAATACAACTGCCGGCAGTGGACACAAAAATCCGACACACTAAATAAAGACGCACTAAAAAAAGACGCGATGCCTGGGTTATCCCGTAATGGCGCCCGTGCACTCAAGCGCTGGTCCCGATAGGGATCTGATACATAACCCACATGGCTCAGAAAGGCC
>CAYNDU010000213.1:1836-9102 GCA_964395615.1 uncultured Pirellulaceae bacterium
GGATTCACTCCTTCGCCGCGACTATGAGGCGTCCATGCCCCAACGATGCCGCGATGCCGCTCTGATGACGAGCCTCGCTCTAGCCGGCTTGCTGTTTCTTCCGCAGCAAGCGACCGGCGCCGAACCACTGAAGATGTTGTCAGCGCGCGCGGAGCACTTCGGCCGACTGCCCGACGGCCGATCGGTCACCCGGTACAAGCTGGCTCACGGTGAGCGATTGCAGGTCGACGTCATGACCTTCGGCGCTACGGTTATTGGCGTCAGGTTTCCCGATCGTCAGGGACGATCCGCTGAGTTGACGTTGCATCTCGACTCGCTCGCCGATTATGTGAAGGGGCATCCGTTATTCGGATCGCTCGTTGGGCGTTACGCCAACCGGATTGCTGGAGCAGAGTTCGCGATGGATGGCCGACGATGGCGGTTGACGGCCAATGCCGGTCCGAACCACATTCACGGCGGCAAGGTTGGATTTCAAAAACAAGTGTGGCAAGGTGAGATCGTCCGCGAGTCGCACCGCGTTGGTGTTATGCTGCGACACGTCAGCCCGGCGGGCGATGAGGGCTATCCGGGGCGACTGTCGGCACGCGTGCTCTATGCCGTCACCGACGACGACCAACTCATCATGGAATACTGGGCTACGACCGATGCGCCGACACATGTGAACTTGACGAACCATGCGTATTGGAATCTCGATGGTGCGGGAAGTGGAGACGTGCTGGATCACAGAGTCATGATCCCTTCCGATCACTATGTTGTCACGACTCGTACCCGATTCCCAACCGGGCAGATCCGGTCGGTTGAGGGTACGCCGTATGACTTTCGGTCGCCACGCACGATCGGCGCTCGGGTCCATCAAACGGGAATTGACAACTACGATGATTGCTACGTCGTGAAGAAACAACTCGACCACGACCTGGCCCTGGCTGCTCAGGTCAGCGGGCCGTTGAGCGGTCGCAGGATGGAGGTCTATACAACTCAACCAGGCATACAGTTCTATACTGCCAAGGGCCTCCGTCGACGCGGGGCGGAGGACATTGAATACAAACCGTATTACGGGTTCTGCCTCGAAACGCAACACTTTCCCGATTCACCCAATCAACCAGGTTTTCCCTCGACGCTCCTGAAACCGGGCGAGACCTTCCACCAGATCACCCGTATCCAATTCAGTAACACGAGTCAATAACGTGAGTTGGGTCGTGTTCCCTATCGGGCCGTCTATCGTGGACGGCGAATTATCGGGTCCCCGAACCGGCACGAGATGGTGAGGCCGCTGTCGGCCCGCGGTCGGCATACTTCACCGGTTCTGACAGAAACGCGTCGCGCATCTGAACGGACGGAAATCGGTAACGCAGGCCGCGGTAGAAGACAGTGAACGCGTCTTTGCCGGGCATGTCGTGGTGCATGGCCACTTTGCAGACGGCACAGTTTCCACCAAAGGCCAGCTCGGAATTCGCAAACTGAGACGGGTTGCCGGCAAAGACCTTCTTTGCCCCTTCGTTCGCCAGCAAGACGAGACGGCCGCCATAGAACAACGCATGCTGGATGCTCCCCGGTGTTCGTTTTCCCATCTTGACGTAACTGACGGAACAGTCGCCGCCGAGTAAGGGAACATACCTCGCCGGGTCCGACTGAAACTTCTGTTTCTCAGCGGGCGATGCAAACAGGTACCGGTGTCCGTCGAAGATGAGGCTCTGTTCAGGACTCCCCTTCACCCATTTCCTGGCATCAAGAATGGACACGGGTGAATAACCTGAGAGGGCCACTGAGGCACTGGCCTTGGAAGGCCTGGTCTGATCGACGGCGATCGCCGGACTTCCGGTTGTACCACCGGGAGGCGCCGTTCGAGAACCTGAACCGACCGTACCGCCTCCGCGAGTTCCACTCTGAGCGTCAGCCCCCGACACCGGCATCATGCCGATTGCGGACAACAACGCGAACGCTCCCAATAGTCGTTGGACACATGGCATTTCTTATTCCTCCGAGTTGGTGTTTCGAAACTTGCGCCCTTCGAAATGAAGGTCTATTGAACAGCCGTCACGACGGGTCGGAATAGCGACGCATGGCAGCGAACCGACAAGTCCCGGCCAACTACGTCTCGTTACCGAAGTGACAGGTCGATTGACGATAGCCCAACGAGCGCCTTACAGAAATTCGCAGAAAACGGCGCGGATGAAAAGAAAGTCGTCGTCGACCCTGGATGTCGTGTGAAATAGCTTACACTTCACACACGTCCGACCGGCACGCCGAAGTATTCGTACCGACGCCGACCGACAACTCGGATGGGGCCTCAGCATGTCGGGCGACGGCCATCAATGAACTACCAAATGGCGGTCGCCAAGGCTGGATCAACTGCTGTTCCAATCGACAAGCCGTGTACAACAGAGCATTAAGAGGTCGTGCGGGAATGCGGGGTGGGGCCGTTCGGCAAGGAACCAACTTCTGCGCCCAACTCATGAGCCACTTGACGGGGCAAGTCCAATAGAACGAATAGTGGCTATTCGTAACAGCCAATTGAGCGGCGGACAACTGCTCGGTCAGCGTATGGCGTGTATACCGAGTGAAGTGGTGGTTCAGTTCGTCATGAGACGTCCACAGACAACGGAATGCAGGCACATGAATGACGGCCACTCCATCCGGGCGAAGCAGTCGCCGAACGAGATTCAGCGCGGCGACTGGATCGGGAAAATGTTCGAGTACGTCGAGCATCAAGATCAGGCTGAATTGTCTTTCGCGGGGATATGATTCGTCAAACGGCCCAAGATGGATCTTGTCACGATGAGGATTGTCGGAGCTGACGAGATCGGCGCAGACTTCGACACCGTGAACGTCTCCGTATGGCAGGAGCTTGTCGAACAGCAGACCGTCTCCACAGCCGACATCTAGAATCGTCTCATGACCGCTTCGATTACAGAGTGTCTCGACCTGACGCAAGACAGACACTTCACGTGCTCGCCACCACCAATGACGCCTGTAGAGATCCCGATAACTCGCACCATAATCACGATTCATACAGACTCCACGGATCGCGAGTCAGCCAAGGGAGCCGCTGGTGAATTCCCGGGCAACAAGCCGGCCGAGGGATTCTCCGACGGTTCTTGGCGACGTATCGACAGCGGCTCCGGTGCGACGTTCTCGAGCGTTCGAGCGATGACATACATCGGTCGTCGCTTGACCTCCTGATAGATGCGGCCGACATACTCGCCGATTACTCCAAGGAATAGCATTTGCACGCCCGCCAGGAAGGCGAGTGATCCGTAGAGCGCCGTGAACCCGGTTGGTGCCTCGTGCAGAACAAATTTCGCAATCAGGCAGTATCCGCCGAACAACATGGACGCCAACACAGTCAAAGCACCGATGACGGTCGCGGCGCGGAGCGGGACGAGCGAGAACGAAAAAATGCCGTCAAACGCCAACTGCAACAGTTTACGAATACTGTACTTGGACGAACCGGAATGCCGGGCGGCCCGCTCGACGGGTATCCCCACTTGTTTGAATCCGGCCCAGGTACGAAGTCCACGCAGGTAGCGGTGGCGTTCCTCGCTTGATCGAACGACGTCGACGACTTGCCGAGACATGAGTCCGAAATCTCCGGCACCCATCGGTAGTGCAATGTCCGACAGTGCCGAGATGATGCGATAGTAGGCGTGATAGCACGCGCGCAGTACGATATGCTCCTTTCGTTCTTTGCGAACCGCAAAGACCACATCGGCACCGGACAGATACTGTTCGACGAACATCGGAATGGATTCCGGCGTGTCCTGCAAATCGCCATCCATCAGTATCACGACATCGCCGCGCGCATGATCGAGAGCGGCCGACAGCGCGGCCTGATGACCGAAATTTCGCGAAAGCTCAAGAACACGAACGCGCGGATCGGCATGCGCTAACGCCGATAACATCTCGCCTGTCTCGTCCGTGCTGCCGTCGTTGACGAAGACAATCTCATGGGGCCCGCCTGCCATCTGATTCAAGACACGGCTCAGGCGCTGATAGAGTTCTGCAATTACCGTCTGCTCGTTGTAGATCGGAATCGCTACGGATATCCTGGGGTGACTTCTCATGATCGACGCCCACCCTTGAAGTAGACCATCTGCCACAAGTCCACTCCGAATCGTCTTACCGCATAGGGCTCAAACACGCGTTCATCAAAATGTTCGCAAAAGAGGCCGCGCCACGATTCGAGTGGACGCGGATAATGTCCGCGGTCGGCTTTGGCGAGCAGCCACGCCGGGCTGGGTCGAGTCGGAAGGACGAGTTCGAGAATATGGACATGCCCGCCATCGTCCAGTTGTTGTGCGACTGCATCGAGGATGTGGTGCGCCGCATTCTCGTCCAGATGGTGCAACAAGCTGTTGATCAACACAAAGTCAAACCGAGCATCTGCCTCCGGCTCATACGTGCTCACGTCGGCAGTCACGAAGGTCCCCGCGTGCCGACGCTGGGCCGTTTGAATGTATCGCTCACTGATGTCGATGCCGACGTAGTTCGCATGTTCGAACTGCGGCGCATTCGTTCCCGGCCCACAGCCGACGTCCAAGACTCGGCGAGCGCCCAACAACTCACCGCGACGAATTAACGGCGCGATCTTGTCCAACACGAACGGAGCTTGCCAGGCACGATAGACCAGCGGGAACCGAGTCACTTCCGCGGCTATCTGCAGTATCCCCATGCCTCCGCTCCTCGATGCGCTTCAGGACACCATGACCGCATCTTTCGACCCTGGCGCCGCCACCAAACCTGAACAAGCCCTCACCGTAAAAAACTATAGCTCACCGTTCCCAGCGTCTGACTCCCGATACCAACCGCACAATCGACACAGTCGGCCGATCGTCGATCACCGAGACGCGGCGCGCCGATCGGGCTCGGGCAATGTGGACGAGTCGGACCAGAAGACCGTGAATTTCAGCGGCCGCTCCTTCCCGTAAATGCCCGACCGGTCAATCTCCTTGTGAAAAGGAAAGTGCTCGCGCAGGTACGACAGCAAACGGTCGTCAACGGGCTCGGAAAATGCCGGCCGATGGTGGATTACAGCAACCCGTAGCGAATGACCTTCAATCAACTCGATAAGCCGATTCGTCCGACTCTCCGACTCCGAGTTGAAGACCTCGTACATGGTCCTCGTCGGATTCGGCCGGTCGGCAAGAAAATAGACTTCCGGACAGTCGGGGCCTGCGTAAATCGGCTCGCCCTCACTGGTGTGCCGAGCGATCAGACGGACCAGGCGTTGATAAACTCTCGCGTCCGGTTTATAGACGCGCAAATCACTGCGCGCCAAACCTGCGCGCTGAACGGGGAGGTCAGGCCGACAAAAACCGTTGGTCAAACGGGGGTCCGGCTGAGGCAATCGCAGCAGGCAGAATGCCACAAAGAACGCTAACAGGCCGGCATGAAACCACGGTACGACCCTACCCCGTTCGGCCAGGAGATAGACGATCGCCAGAACAACCAGCGGCGCCGCGTAGAAGAAATACGTTCCATATGCATACGGGTATTGAATCAGACTGGCCATTCCCGCAACGACCAGAACGTAGAACGCCACCTGCGACTCGCTCACTTTGGGTGACCGGATGTATAGAAACAACCCGACGAGAAAGACGCACGGCGCGAGGTTTCGCGTGACTTGAAACAAAACAAAGTAGACGGGTGCCATAGCACTTGCAGCCCACAAAACAACCAATGCTGCGATCCAAACCAACAGGCCGCAGCGTGATGCGCATTGACGGGCCGATGCCGCCCGGCTCGACCGTAGCGCGCGGAGAACGATCGACCCTCTCTCCGTATTCGCGACCGGACCCCAGGACGAAAGTCCAACGAACCCTGCGCAGAGTGGCAGCGCCAACACAAACGACCAGCCTACCCAGATCAAGGACGGCGGCGGCAGAGCGGCGTGCTGCAAGCGAGCGGCCGGTAATACGAACAGCCCTCGGTACAGCCAACCCAGCGAGTCGGTCAGCAGATACGGAGTTGCGAACAAGAGAAGCGTCGCAAGCAGCCCCATCGCAAAGGGAACCACTAGCCCCAGGAGCCGGGAGAGCCGAGGCAGGAAATGACCGCGCCCCGTCCGCCCTTCGTGCCATGCCAGGAAAGACGCTGTCCCGACAATCGGAACGCCAAAATGGACGAAATAGCGCCAAGCAAAATCGTGTCGGACAAAGGCCAGCCCGCAAAGCGCAAACAAGGCATAAAGCGAGTAGACGAACGCCCGATAACCGCGGCTCCGGTCGCTGCCTTCGCAAGCTGCCGATTCAACCTGCTCGTAATGCGCCAGACAGGCGAGCACTGCCGCCACGAAATAGAGCCCGGTGATTTTCATCACGACCGAGCAACCGGCACAGCAGCCGACCCAGATCAGCCACCGCCTGGCCTTCGTGCGGTGGAATTCCAGCAAGCAGGCCAGACCGAACGTTGCAAAAAACAAATTGTACCAGGAAGGCACGCTTTCACTGTAGACCGGAATACTCAACGCGGCACACAGCAGTGTCAGCAACGCCGCGACGGAAGGCAACATGATCCGCCGACAGAGCGCATAAACCACCGCACAGAACAGACCGTAGTAGAACAACAGCGTCCATCGCATCGACTCGGCATGGACGCCCCACAACCGAAACGACAGCGAGTGAAGATAGCCCAGCCCACCCGTGTAGGGTTCGTCAAAGTCACGGTGCTGAACCTCGCCTTGCAAGACCCGTTCGGCCGTCTGCCCCAATTGGCCCATGTCGTGGGGGACCCAGCCGGAATGTAGCGAAGACCAGCCAAGAAAAAGACATACGCCGACCGTCAACGCCGGTAGGGCCCAACGATCGCCCGCCACAGAACGAGAGACTGGTCGCAGCGGATTTCCAAGAACCACGATGACTCATCCCCATTCGAAGCTGGACCAAGCGCACAGCACCATTCGGCCAGGGTGCCGAGCGTCGGGTGCAAAGCGCTCAAAACTACATCAACTGTATGTCACACTCAGCCCTCGAGAATTTTCGCCGGCGCATCCGTTGCAACAGCTAGGATCGGTTGAGTGCACCCGGCGTGGGATGATGTGGCATCCATCAGCGTTTCCCGAAAAATGGAGCCTGGCCGGAAACGGGAACCCGCTCGATCGGGCCCGTCCAGGCGATGTACCTGTACATACGTCGATCGGCGGGCGAAACGCGTCGGTCAGAATCAGGGTGTCTGGAATTGCTGTCGAACAGACTCACGTCCCCGAGACACCGATGACCGTTGAGTGTGACTTCCGCATTCCGCATGCCCGATTCCGCATTCCCGATTCGG
>CAYNDU010000214.1:0-9064 GCA_964395615.1 uncultured Pirellulaceae bacterium
GCCGGAACGGCCCGTAGGGTGCTTCGCACAATTGACTCCTGACCCCTTTACCTCCTGAGACGCCGTTCCAGCTGCGCTCGGTAGAGATTGGCCGGGCTCAACCGGCCTGATTCCAGCGGCTCAAACCAGCGACCCTCGACCGATGTGTCGGGCGGCTGCTTCGTCGGAAGGCCGACCAGGTTCATCAGGTCGGGACCCCAGCCCGTAGGCCAGGACAATGGACGCACGGATTTGATGTTCCAAAACGTCGTCCAGGAACCGGCATGCCGCCCCAGAGCAGCCCCGCCTCCCGACTGGAACATGCGCGAGCCCTTGCCCAAGTCGATACTTGTAAACAGGTTGGCGTGTGGTCCATAGCAATGATGGTCAAAGCAGATATCGATGCCGTGCCCATCCATGGCGACATTGCCGGCCGATCCGCGAGAGACCGTGATATCGTGCATGAACCGGGTCTTGAATTCGAATTCGGAGAGCAGGTTGTCTTGACCGCCGAGTATCACACCATGGTGGCCGGTTGCCTGGCGGCTGGGTTCCACTTGACGCAGTGATTCCAACAAAACACGCGTTACGGTAATATTCGAACCGCTGAGAAAGATACCACTGTCAGCGTTTCGTATCACGATGTCACGGATCCAACAGTTGCGCACTCCGCTCAGAGCCAACGCATTGTATCCTAATTCGGTGAAGTGCCCTTTGTACGGTTGGTTAGGAAACTGAAACCCGAGCTTCTCGATGCTCACTTCTTCGACACTGCTTGCAGCGGACAGGACACGCGGCTTCCAACGGGACCGGACATCGGTGCGAAGTGGGCGATCCAGTTCAATTCGTTTTCCTGCGATATCGACGCGACGGACCCGTGCGATCATAGAAACGTGTGCTCGAGTGCCCAGGTTGTCCAGCCGGCCCGGATCGTTGTTGTATATGTACCTTGCCAGAGACTGATCGCGTGTATCGGACATTTCAATCCGGATCGCCTGACCTTCATGAACGCGATCGGGAGTACTCACAGACAACCAGAGTGCACCGCGTTTGGCATCGGACGAGACGGATGACAAGAGGGTGTTACCCGGCGTTCCCCGTACCCAGACAAAACCGCCCGACCAGGAGTAATTGCTGGTCCGGCGGCCGCTCGTGGTCGCTCCCCAGTTTGGCTTGATCACATTCAGTGGGATGGGAAACACCAGGACCGACCGGTCCGGTCCGGCCCCCAGGAGCGCCGTCCGAGACGACGTGATCGTCAACAGGTCCTTGATAACGTACTTGCCGGGCGGTACGGCGATCGTCTTGCCCGGCGATTGGGCAATGGCCTTCTTAAACGCTTCCGTATCATCCGCGACGCCGTCCCCGATCGCACCAAAATCAGAGACCGACACATCGGTTTTGCGAGTGGGTAGCCGCTTCTCCCCTCGACCGTAGCCGGCGTACGAGAAATCCGGGAGACGGCTTGCGGGCGACCATTGCTCGCCGTTCTTTCCCCACAGTTGCGAATAGACGGGTGTCGTGTCGTCGGCCCGGGAGTCAACGGTAAGCGTCGGCCAGACGATGGAACCGCCACAGAGCACGAGTGTCAAGCCGAGTCGGAATGTGTTGGCGTGCATTGTGATTCTCAGCATTTTCGGAAGAAAACAGGTGGGATACGGCGGGCAACTGACGACATTCGCGGCGTATGACATCGGTTTCTACCGCGCGAATGGCTTGGTGGGAGACAGCGATGCAATGCTCAAGGAAACGAGTCGTTTCTTCGGCGTGGAGGAACGAGTCCTCGAGACGTTTCGATCGGGAGTGGACGGTCTAACGGTCTGCAATCGGCATCGTAATAACAAGTCCGGCGGCAAGTTCCCGGTTGCTCGTACGAAGTGGTGAATGGCATTTGAGGCATTCGTTGGCCAGGATCACCGGGGCGGCGTAGTGAAATCGTTTGTCGGCAATCCGTTCGAAATGATCCTCTCCGGCCGCGAGGGCCTTGGCGGCCGCTTTTTCAAACGACGATTTCGGCTCGTGGTCGACGTTCATTGGCTTGGCATTGACGGAAATCCAATGGAACGTCACCGGGAACTGTTCGTGCATTGCCTTGAACACGCTTTCCATCGTTCTCGCGGGAATCGGCAACCCCTCGTCTTCCCTGTAGTAGCGCCGATGAACGATCTGTAGTGTGGCGTGACACAATTCATGGAGAACTTTTGCACGTTGCCTCGCCTCGTTGAGACTTGGTGGCCTTTGTTCCGTCGCCGTCGAGTCCGGCGTTTCGGCCCGAATCGACCCTTGATCGTCGGGCGGGCACGACGTTAGAAGTAAGGTGGCTGCAAAAAGCATGCTACCGGCTAACCGGCATCGGCAACGTGGCCGTCGATCGATGTTCACTGTAGGAGTTTCCCTTCGTCGTGTGACGTCTTCCGCACCCTTATTCAAGGTAGTCTATTCGAGGAACGAGGGCAATGAACGCCTCGCCGGCTTGTTGACGCCGCACATTAGCGACGTCGCTTAAGCGTGTCTAACAGAACGGCCAGAATCAACACGGCGCCAAGGACTATTTTCTGATTGAACGGGTCGACGTTCGTCAGGTTCATGCCGTTCTTGATCACCGCGATAATAAACGCGCCGATCAGCGTGCCGAGAATCCGACCCTCGCCGCCCATCAATGACGTGCCGCCGACGACAACGGCGGCGATGACTTCCAGTTCGTACATCGCGCCGAATTTTGGGTCACCGGCCGTCAGTTGCGATGCGAGCACGATGCCGCCAAGTCCGGCGAGCGCACCGCAAATCGTATAGACCGACAACAGGATCGGTTTGACCGGCACTCCGGAGAGTCGAGCTGCTTCGGTATTGCCTCCAATGGCGTAGACATATCGACCGAAAACCGTACTCGTCATTGTGAAATGGGCCACTGCGTAGAGAACGACCATCAGAATCACTGGATTCGGAACGCCCAGCAGATGGTCACGGCCGAGCCAAAAAAAGGACGTGGGCAATTCGGAAATGGATCGTCCGTCCGACATTCGAAAGGCCACGCCGCTGGCGACCATCATCAATCCCAACGTGACGATGAAGGGAGGAACCTGAAACCTGGTCACCATCCATCCGTTGAATGCACCTGCCAGAGAGCAGACGAGAATGCCGGCCAGGCAGGCGCCGAATACCACTCCCGCCGACGCGTGCACGCCACCTCCCCAGTCTCGCACGATCAGAGCCGAGCAGACGGCGGCCAGCGCCACGAGCGAGCCGACCGACAGGTCGATGCCGGCCGTGATGATCACCATGGTCATTCCAATTGCGATAATCGCATAGATCGCTGTCTGGTTGGCGACGCCCAGCAGATTGCTCAACTTGAGAAAATCGGGCCAAACGTAGGGCGTCGGTGTTCTGCACTTTTCGACGCCAACGTTCGGAAACCGATCGTAAACGCTCCACTTGGCCGTTACGTCATTGGCCGCAATGGCATCCACCTGTTCTCCGTCTTGCAGGATGGATTCAATCGACCTGCGGACATCCGCGGGCGAACCCGAAACGGCGTCCAACACTCGAGCGCCTCGCTCATTGAGCCGTTCACGGGCTGCGTTGGCAAAACTCCGATCCTCGACCGTGTCACGAGTAACGATGAGCACTCGGGTCTGACGGCCCTGCTGTTCGACAATCAGGTCCGCCACCTGGCGCCCGGCGTCGGCGCCGGTTGGGTGCTGCGGCTTAAGCGTCAGAAGGCTGAAAAGCCCAATCAGAGCTGCCAACACGAAGGCCATACCGTAGTCACGCATGGTCGCTCGTTTCGCTTGTTACCGGGTGACACGGTCGATTCATCGTAACACCCGGTGGTCTTGTGTCGTGCATCGATGCCTAGGCTACGGCCAGGTCCATCAGTTGTTGTTGAGAGGCTGCGGGGACATCGGTGACCTCTCCTGTTATTCGCCCTTCGTGCATAACCAGGATTCGGTCGCTCATCGCCAGAACCTCAGGCAGTTCCGAGCTGATCATCAGGATGGACTTGCCCAGCCGAGCCAGTTCGTTCATGAGGACATAGATTTCATACTTCGTCCCAACGTCGATCCCCCGTGTCGGCTCGTCGAAGATTACAATCTCTGTGTCTCGCTGTAACCACTTGGCCAACACGAGTTTTTGCTGATTTCCGCCAGACAGCGTATTGACCGGATGTCGCGGATGGGCCGACTTGATTTGCAACCGGTTGATGAACCGGTCGAGAGCCGTTTGTTCTGCCGCGTGGCTCACGATCCCCCAGCGTGACCAATCGGAAAGGCTGGGCAATCCGAAGTTCTCTCGAATACCGGCCCCCAGAACGAGCCCTTGAGCTTTGCGATCCTCCGGCAGAAGGCAAATGCCCGCCCGGATCGCGTCGCGAGGTGAGCGGACGGTCAGGGCACGTCCGTCGAGTTTTATCGAACCTGAGTCGGGTCGGTCGGCGCCGAAGAGAAGCCGGGCCGTCTCGGTGCGCCCTGCACCGACCAGGCCGGTCAGGCCGAGGATCTCGCCCCGTCGGATCTGGAAGGATACGTTGCGGACTCGCGTCCCTCGACAGAGTCCGTCGACCTCCAGCCGCACCGGACCCACATGGTACGAACGAGCAGGGAACTCGTCAGCGATTTGCCGTCCGACCATCATCTCGATCATCTCTTGACGCGTCAATTCATCGACTGGGCCGCTTCCGGATCGCCGCCCGTCTCGCAAAACGACGACTCGGTTGGCGACCTGAAAGATCTCGTCGAGTCGGTGACTGATGTAGATGACGCCGATTCCCTGGCGAGTGAGGTCACGGATGACGGACAGCAGACCCTTGACTTCCTCCGGCGCCAATGACGAAGACGGTTCGTCCATCACGATCAACCGGATCTGTTGTGATAGTGCTTTCGCGATTTCGACGATCTGCTGTTGAGCGATCGAAAGCGAGCCGCACCGAATGTCGAGTGGTATCGTTGCGCCGATCCGGTTGAACAGCTCTTCGGCCTTCCGTCGCTCGGCTCCGCGTCGCACGCGGCCGAGTCCCGACTCGCGACCGAGAAAGATATTCTCAACCGCCGTGAGGCCCGGTACCAGGTTTCCTTCCTGGTAAATGACGCCGATTCCGGCGGCACCGGCTCTGGCAGGACTCTCCAGACTAACGGGGGCGCCGTCGAGGAGGATTGTCCCCGCATCCGGCACGTGAGCGCCACCGAGCATCTTGATGAGTGTACTCTTCCCGGCTCCGTTTTCGCCGAGCAACGCCACGACTTCGCCATGCTTGACTTTCAGATCGACATCGTCCAGAGCGAGCACGCCGGGATATGATTTCGTTATTCCGCGCATCTCCAGTAACGGCGGCGCGGCCACCTGCCCGGCTGACGCCATGTCCTTCTACTCCTTGAGTTCCGGATCGGCTCTGGCGTCCGACTCGTAGTAGAGGCGCGACGGAATCAATATCTCCGGCGGAACATCGTCTCCAGCGAAATGACCGACAATTTGCTCGATGGTCACCTGGCCGATCCGGTCGGGAAACTGAATCGGATCGCAGAGAATCTTCCCGTCACGAATCGCCCGTTTGCCGATCAACTGTCCATCGAAGGCGATCAGTGTGACCTGGTCGGCTTTGCCCGCAGCCTCCAACGCGGCTCGGGCGCCGAGTGCGGAGGGGTCGTTGATGGCGAAGAGGGCCGAGAGGTCTGGATGCGACTCGATCACATCCTTGGCGGCCTTGAAACCTTCGTCGCGCACTCCGCCTCCGTCGAGCGTGGCGACAACGTTGATTTTGCTCTCCTTGGTGTTCGAGTTATGTGCATCGACAACCTCACGAAATCCCTTCACTCGCAGTTGACACGATTCGGCCTGAGGAAAATGGAGAATGGCCACCTTGCCGCCTGCCTCGCCCAGCAACTTCACCATCGCCTCACCGGCAAGTCGCCCACCCTGGTAATTGTCCGTGGCGATGTGGCAGACGACGTTTCCGACCGAGCCGTCATACTTGATGTCGTTTGTAAAGACCGGTATTCCAGCCTCGTTCGCTTCCTGAATCGCTGGGCCGATGGACTTCGAATCGCATGGATTCAGGACAATCGCCGACACGCCCTTGACAATGAAATCGTGAACCTGGTCCGCCTGCCGCTTGACGTCCCGCTCGCCCGACACGACCAGCACGTCGTAGCCATGCTTGGCTGCCTCGGCACGCATGCTATCGGCAATGACTTTGAAAAAGGGATTCGTCAACGTGAGTGCCGAGAATCCGATTGTCCCTTTGGAAGTTGCCGGTGCCGAGTCGCTCCCGGTCTGAGCGGCGTTTCCGTCGGGACCTGAGGGCTGGTCGGAATTCCCCTGGCACCCGGAGAGCATCAGTGCAAGGCACCAGTAAAGTGGAATCGTCCGAAACCGTACCATGGTGTGTCACCTCCGTTTTGCATGGTATCGATCCGATCGATCGCGTCGATCGGCTTCGTACTCGTGGGTCCTGCCATCCAGATGATCGGATTCGTCGGCCTCGAAACGAAGACGATTGCCGGCCGTACGCCCACCGAGGCAAACGAGTTGCCGTCATGCGTCCGAAAGACGCCCGCTTAATCAGGGCTGAGCGAATCGTCACGTTTTGCGTGGCAAGCTTGACAGGCATTCTAGATCAAGTTATGCATAAATGCCAATCGGGTCGTAAGGGTGTGCACCGTGCGTGGAATGGACGGGAGGCGAGTCGGCCGGCATCCTGCAAGCCGTCAACGGTGTGCGGTGCCACGATGGCGTGCTGATCGGGAAAACACCGACCGGACGGGTTTTGTGCAATCACGGCGCGAACCGGCGGACCCGGCCGGGAAACGCATCGTCATATTCGGCCCCCGGGGGCGCCGAGCAAGTCAGTGGAAGACCGGAGGATCCTCGACGCGATCCTCCCTTGCGGCCCGTGTGCCGACAAGGTTGCCCGGGCTCGCGGTTCTTCGGCGGACAGGTGGGATGTGCCGGGAATTGGGATTCTCGACGTGCGAGTCGCCGCTCGTCTCGAAACGGATTACAATAGTGCCAGGTGTCGTGGGCTTGGGCTGGCATGGCAGGTCGACCGTTCTTTGTGCAAAGTTCGGTTCAGGCCTTTTCGCGTACAGAACCTTTGAACTTGGTCGTACGGTCTCGCGGCCGCCGGGTTCGTCGGACCCGGGATGGGATAGGTTGGTAAGACTCAGGTGAGAAAGAACAATTCATGAAACGACGTATCGGATATGCACTTTCGGTTGGCATCATGCTGAGCCTGCTTCAGGTGGTCAATGCCAATGGTTCCGGTGATCTCGATGGGCTGAAGTTGAATCAGGGGGATCACGTTTGTTATATCGGTAACACGTTGGCGGACCGGATGCAGCACCATGGCTGGCTGGAGACATACATCCACGCGCTCCACCCGCGCCTTCAACTGACCGTTCGCAATCTCGGTTTTCCCGGCGACGAACTTACGAATCGCCCACGTTCGGCGAATTTCGGCTCGGCTGATCAGTGGTTGGCAAAATGTAAGGCTGACGTGATCTTCTGCTTTTTCGGGTACAACGAGGCGATACGCGGTGCCGAATCCGCCGACCGTTTTTCGGCCGATCTGGCAACCACGATAGATAGTATGCGAGGGCAGAAATACAACGGGAGCACCGCACCCCGCCTGGTCGTCTTTTCACCGATCGCGCACGAAGATTTGCACAACCCCAATCTCCCTGACGGATCGGCAAACAATGAACTGCTCGCCCGGTTGACCGAAGGGGCACGGCGTGTCTGTGCCGAGAAAAACGTTCTGTTTGTCGACTTGTTTCGACTGACGCAAGAACTCTATTCTCAGAGCGACCAGGCCATGACGCTCAACGGGATCCACCTTCTGGATCATGGCAATCGCATGGTGGCTCGGTCGGTCATCAAACAGTTGTTTCCTGGTCGGCAACTGCCCGAGAGTTCCCGAGTCAACACGATCCGCGATGCCGTTTTGGAAAAGAACGACTATTGGTTCAGTCGCTACCGCGTGGTTGACGGTTACAACGTATATGGGGGGCGATCCAAGCTGGCATGGCACGGACAATCGAATGCGGACGTCATGCGGCGGGAAATGGAGATACTCGATGTCATGACCCAGAACCGCGACAGGCGACTCTGGGCCGTTGTCGAAGGAAGGGAAGGGAAATTCGACGATGGGAATCTTCCCCCTGAACTGGAAGTCGTGACCAACAAGAAAGGACCGCTCGAAGGCGGTGCCTTTCCCTACCTGGGCGGAAGGGAAGCGATCAGCAAGATGACGGTCGCCGAGGGAATGGAGGTCAACTTGTTTGCCTCGGAAGAGCGGTTCCCGCGATTGGTCAATCCCGTACAAATGGCCGTTGATACCGACAGTCGTCTATGGGCCTCGGTCTGGCAATCGTATCCGCATTGGAATCCCACGGAACCGCGAAAGGACGCGCTGGTGATCCTGCCGGATGAGAACGGCGACGGAGAGGCGGACGACTGTATCGTATTTGCCGATCAACTGAACAGCGTTACCGGTTTTGAATTCTGGGGCGGTGGGGTGCTGGTCGCTGCGCCTCCGGAGATCTGGTTTCTCAAGGACAGTGACGGGGACGACAAGGCGGACGTTAAGATTCGCATGCTTCAGGGAGTCTCCAGCGCCGACACACACCATTCGGCAAACGCCATGGTGGTCGGGCCCGACGGGTGGCTCTACTGGTCTCGTGGTATCTTCAACGTGACGAATATGGAGACCCCAACCAAGTCGTTTCGATCGAAAAACAGTGGCGTGCATCGGTTCAATCCTCGCACGTTTGAAACTGAATTCCATTTTCCGATTGGACCGAATCCGCATGGGGACGTATTCGACCAATGGGGTTTTCAATTCGCGAACGACGGCACGGGCGGGACCGGCTGTTACGTGAATATCGGCAAGGGGATCGGCAACAAGGTCTGGTTCAAGAAGCGTTGGAGGCCTGTGGCGGCAACGGGGATTTTGTCGAGCAGCCATTTTCCGCCGGCCAATAACGGGACGTTTCTGATCTGCAACACGATCGGTTTTCTCGGTGTGCTGCAGCACAAGGTTGAATATGACGGAGCGGACATTCATGCCACGGCGATCGAGCCAATCGTCGTG
>CAYNDU010000215.1:0-9036 GCA_964395615.1 uncultured Pirellulaceae bacterium
CCGGGCGGCCTCAGGCGAGTTCTAGCCCGCGCCTCTACTCCACGTACCCGAGTGCGCGAAGCTCTTCCAGTGCGCGCCGGTCGCGGCTCTGGAAGGGCTTTGGCCGGACGGCACTCCTGTGGCGCGCCATCCATTGCTCGAGCTCGGCGCTCCGGTTGTCCCGCCGTTGCGGCCGGGGTTCGGGGGGATGGACATCTTGGCGGGGGGTGGGTGGGACGGATGTGAGGACGCGTCTTCCGGCAACCCGTTGACCCGCCCGAGGAACGACACCTTCGAATTCGACTGACAGATTATCGCATTCAGAAAGCTACAAGGAATGATTGATGGCTCTTGGTACCTCTATGCAACGTGACGCCGAAGAGTTTCGCGAACGCTACCAGGCCGTGCGGGAGGAAATCGGAAAGACGATCGTCGGTCACGACGAGATCGTACACGGGATCTTGACCTGTCTTTTCGTCGGGGGGCACTGCCTTCTCGAAGGCGTTCCGGGCCTGGGCAAGACGTTGCTTATCCGCACGCTTGCCCAGACACTGCGTTTGGATTTCAAACGGATTCAGTTCACTCCCGATCTTATGCCGGCTGACATCCTTGGAACGAACATGGTGATGGAAGCACCTGACGGCCACCGCGTTTTTGAATTCCAGGAGGGGCCGATTTTCACGCAGATTTGCCTGGCGGACGAGATTAACCGCGCTACGCCGAAAACTCAGTCCGCTTTGCTCGAAACCATGCAGGAGGGAACCGTTACGGTCGGTGGTACGTGCTATCGGCTCAAACAGCCATTCTTCGTAATGGCGACACAAAATCCGATTGAGCAAGAAGGTACTTATCCACTGCCCGAGGCGCAAGTTGATCGGTTTCTGTTCAAGTTGGAGGTCGGGTATTCGAGTCGCGACGAACTCGCGACGATCGTTGATCGGACCACCAAGGGGACCCAGATCGAAACGAAAGCGGTCATGGATGGAGAGGAGATTCAACGTTGGCAACAGTTGGTCCGCAAGATCATCCTGGCGCCCCACGTTCAGGATTACATTGTCCGACTTTGCCTTGCGACGCATCCACAGGGAACCTGGGCTCGGGAGATCACAAACCAGTACATTCGATGGGGTAGCAGTCCGCGCGGAGCCCAGACATTGGCCCTGGCTGCCAAAGTCCGAGCGATTCTTGAAGGCCGCTTCAATGTAAGCTTCGAAGATGTGCGCCGAGTTTACCTGCCGGCCATGCGGCACCGAGTGATTCTCAACTTCGAAGCTGAAGCGGAGGGAACGGCAGTCGATCACGTACTGCTCGAAATTCTCGATCAGGTCCCTGAGAAGGCCGAGAATCTTGCCTCCGTATCGCAAACAGACCAACATCTCTCGGGGAAAGAGAGTTAACCGGCCAGACCGCCACCGCCCGGACAACGCATCGGCTCGACGTTGAGCACAGAACTCCCGGCGAGGCAACCGGCGGCGCGCCAAGTCCTTCAGGCCGATCGTGCCACGTGGGTAACCCGCAACGATTTTTCGAAATCAGAATTCTATGTCGCAAGCAACGCCCGACACCGAACTGCTCGGCCCTGACCTGCTGGCTCGACTCGAACGGCTCGAGCTCGTCAGCCGAAAGATTTTTCGGGGACGGCTGAAAGGCGAGCGGCGCAGCCGGCGCAAGGGGCAGAGTGTCGAGTTTGCCGACTTTCGCAATTATGTTCCAGGCGACGATATCCGGTTTATCGATTGGAATCTCTACGCGCGTTTGGACAAACTGTTTCTAAAGCTCTTCCTGGAAGAAGAGGACTTGCACTTCTTTGCGCTCATTGATGCCAGCCAATCCATGGATTTCGGCGAGCCGACCAAGTTGCGGTTTGCGCTGCAGTTGGCAGCCGCATTGGGATACATCGGACTCATCCGCACGGATCGTGTGAGCGTTCAAGCGCTCGGCAGCTCGTCCGTGCCGCGTGGTCCCGTGCTCCGCGGACGACGGAGCCTGTGGCGTTTGCTTGAATACCTTAACGGCGTGCAGCCGGGTCAAAATGTCTCGCTGGCCGAGGGAGTCCGAAACTTCTGTCTGACTTCCAGCGGCACGGGTATCCTGGTGCTGATCTCCGATCTTCTCGACAAAAACGGCTACCAGGCGGCCCTCAAACGATTGCTCGGCAGAAAAATGGACCTGTACGTGATTCACCTGCTCTCCCCCGATGAGTTGGAGCCTCAGTTGCAAGGTGATCTGAAACTCGTAGATTCCGAGGATGCCGACGTCGCCGAGGTCACGGCCAATGGGCCGCTCTTGAGACAATATCGTCGTACCGTGACGCAGTTTGTTGACGGCGCACGGCAGTTCTGCCGGCAGCGCGGCATCAACTATCTTCTGGCCGATACACGCACTCCCGTCGACCAGTTGGTCGCCAACTACTTGCGGAAGCGAGGGCTCGTGCGATGACCGGCTCGACCGTGTTCGCCTGGTGGCAGTGGGCCCTGTTGGGCGCCGTGCCGGTGATGATCGTCCTGCTCTACTTTCTCAAGTTGAAACGGCAGCCACAGGTTGTTCCCAGCACCTATCTGTGGCGGCGGACGATCGAGGACATCCACGTCAACTCCATCTGGCAACGTTTGCGAAATAACCTCCTGCTGATCCTGCAACTGTTGCTGATTCTGCTTCTTCTGATCGCACTCCTCCGGCCAGGCTGGCACGGGCTGACGTTGAGTGAGAATCGAATCATCTTCCTGATCGATAACTCGGCAAGCATGCAGGCTACCGACGGCACACCTTCGCGGATGGCGGCCGCACGCGACCAGGCGCTGCAGTTAGTTGACCAGATGCAGACTGGGGATGTGGGCATGGTGATTACCTTCTCGGACACTTCTCGCGTCGTTCAGACGTACACGGAAAGCCGCCGGCTCTTGCGAAGTCGAATCGAGGCGATTCAGCCGACGAATCGTCCGACGGACGTCCGAGAGGCATTGCGTGCGGCCGCCGGTCTGGCAAATCCCGGATTCACGCGATTACGCGACAATCAGGCAGTCGACGAAGCATTGCCGGCTGCACTCTATCTGATCAGCGACGGCGCCTTTTCCTCAGTCCCCGATTTTTCGCTCGGAAATCTCAACGCACAATACCTGGCCGTTGGACGCCGAGAGGCCGCCAACTTGGGAATCGTCGCCTTCGCTACCGAACGGAATCCCGAGCACGTGGATCAGATGCAGGCCTTCGTAAGCGTGGCAAATTCCGGCCCACACGACGCTTCGTGTGAAATCGAGTTGTTTCTTGACGACCAGTCGATTGACGTCGTCCGGTTGGACGTTCCGACCGGCGGGGAACGTGGGTGGTATTTCGATCTGCCCAACCTGGAAGAGGGACTCCTCAGAGCCCAACTTGTCAACACGGATCGACTGTCGCTGGATAATGTCGCCTACGCCGTGATCAACCGAGCGAGAAAAGCAAAAGTGCTGCTCATCACTCCGGGAAACCAGCCACTGCGTCTTGCGTTGACGACGAAACAGGCGGCCAAGATTTCCGACCTGACGATTTTTCCCACCAGCGTGCTCACCGATCCCAGTCAGGTGTCGGCGGCGAACGCCGGAAAATGGGACCTGATCATTTACGATCGGTGCCATCCTGAGTCGATGCCCGCCGCCAATACCCTGATCATCGCCGACAAACCGGTAGATACTGGATGGACGTCGAGTCCGAGGGACGGCCCGGCGACGGTGATCGACGTCGACGTCGTCCACCCGGTTACGCAGCTGGTCGATATGAGCCGCATTGCCATCGTGGAATCGCACGTGTTGAAGCCCCCGTCGGGAAGTTCCGTGCTGATCGATTCGGTTCTCGGACCAATTTGTGCGATTGCGCCGCGCGGCGGCCACGAGGACCTCGTGATCGGATTCCCGCTGTTGGACGAAGTCGACGGAGAGTCGATTCCCAACACGACATGGCCTCGTCGCTCCAGTTTTCCCGTCTTTTTCTACAACGTGTTGCGGTACATGGGGGGGAACCGAGGCCCACTCACCGGCAATTCGATTCGGCCGGGTCAGCCGGTCCGTTTGCCGCTCGAGTCGTCGGTTCAGAAGATCTCGATCACCGGCCCGGACCAGACGGTGACCCGCCTGCAACGGGAGAGTACGCAGCCGTTCCTCTTTGCCGGCACCGACCAACTCGGGGTGTACGAGGTCCGCGAGAGCGACCGGTCCGAGGTGACCCATCGAATCGCCGTGAATCTCTTCGACTCGGTTGAGTCCGATCTTGCTACACGGGCCAGCATCGAATTGGGCCACGAGGAGATCGTCGGTCGCCCGGGGCTCAAGTCTACGCGACGCGAGCTATGGAAATGGCTGGTGTTGCTTGGACTCGGCGTATTGGCGATCGAGTGGTACGTTTACCACCGTCGCATCACCATGTGAAACAGGTGCTCGTCCGTCAATCAGAATGGAACCCGCTCGCGTCCCACGGAACGAACGATTACGGAGCGTGCTTCTTCAAGGCGGCAATGATGCGATCGGCGTCGTAGACGCAACCGCCCCACGTACCGCCACTCACTTGCTGCAGTGCCGCCCACAATCGGGTGTCCTCGGGAAGGTCCTTATCGGGAGCCAGATCCGGATGGGGCGCACGTCGAGCTAACTCGTCAGCGGCCTCGTCGGGATCCAGCGACCGGTTTGCCGTGCCGACGAAATCGACACTTCCGGTGAGGTTTCCGCGATCGACGATGACGCGAATCTGATCACCGTCTCGGATCTTTCCCAATGGCCCGCCGGCAAGTCCCTCGGGCCCGACATGACCAATGCAGGGCCCGGTACTCACGCCGCTGAACCTGGCGTCCGTTATCACTGCCACGTCGCGTCCCCACGGGAGGTATTTCAAGGCGGACGTTAACTGGTACGTCTCTTCCATTCCCGATCCTAGCGGGCCGCGACCGACCAGCACCAGCACATCGCCTGCCTTTAACGGCCGATCGTGACCGCCCTTAATGGCTGCCATTGCGGCACGTTCAGTGGTAAAGACGCGGGCGGGCCCCGTCTTGCGATAGACACCGTCCGAGTCAACGACTGCGGCATCGATCGATGTCGCCTTGATCACGGCACCCTCCGGGCAGAGATTACCGCGAGGAAAACAAACCGTACTGGTCAGTCCTTTCCGGCGCGCCATTTGCGGTGACATGATGACGTCATCCGGTTCGACACCGTCGCGCTGTCTCAGCACGTCGCGCAAAGCTGTTCGACGGTCGCATTGCTGCCACCAGTCCAACACGTCTCCCAACCGGCTGCCGGTTACGGTCATGGCATCAAGCTCCAGCAAATCGAGGTCTCTCAGAGCGAGCATGATTTCTGGAACTCCTCCGGCCAGAAAGAGGCGGACGGTAGGGTGGTTTCTGGGACCATTGGGCAGCACGTCGACCAGGCGCGGAACGCGTCCGTTAACCTCCGTCCAATCTTCGAGGGTTGGGCGACGCAGCCCGGCCGCGTGGGCGATGGCCGGAACATGGAGCAGGAGATTGGTCGATCCCCCCACGGCCGCGTGGACTGTCATGGCATTACGCAAGGAATGCTCGGTCAGAATATCGGACAAGGCGATGCCCTGCTGGACGAGGTAGTGCAGCGATCGGGCGCTTCGCCGTGCCGCGTCCAACCAGATCGGCTGACCACTTGGCGCCAAAGCGGCATGCGGCAGTGTCCAGCCCAAAGCCTCGGCAACGACCTGTGAGGTGGCGGCCGTGCCCATAAACTGGCAACCTCCTCCCGGCGTCGCGCAGGCCGAGCAGCCAAACCGTGCCGCTTCGTCCAATGAGATTTCCCCGTGAGTATAACGGGCTCCCACCGTTTGAATCTTCGCCGCGTCCTCACCATTCGCCGGCGGTAGCGTGACTCCTCCGGGTACGATCACCGAGGGTAAACCGGACATGCCGGCCAACGCCATCATCATCGCCGGCAGGCCCTTGTCGCATGTGGCGACTCCCATCACGGCGCTTCGAGTGGGCAGGGAGCGAATCAAGCGACGTAAGACCAACGCCGCGTCGTTGCGATACGGGAGGCTGTCGAACATGCCCGTGGTCCCCTGTGTTCGACCGTCGCACGGATCCGAACAGTGACCGGCAAACGGAACGCCACCCAATTCGCGAAACTGCTCGGCCGCCGAGCGAACCAGGAGTTCTACTTCCCAGTGACCCGTGTGATATCCCAAAGCCGCCGGACGCCCGTCCGAATGACGTACCCCCCCCTGTGTGCTTAGGATCAAGTACTGCGGCCCCAACATGTGCTGCGGTTCCCAGCCCATGGCTGCATTCTGCGTTAATCCAAAGAGGTCCCCACTTGACCATTGTCGCAACATCTCGTCACTTAATGGCAGGGCCCCCGCGGGACCAGGGGCGTGGGTCCGAATGTCCGATAGGTCAGGCCGGGCGTCGGACATGAGTTCGGTGAGGAAGCTCAATCTTCCACTCCCTTCGATCGCGAGCCAAGGTTGAAGGATTCGTGCGAGTGAACCCATTCTAATGGCCAACGCAGGCAGTCGATACAGCGGGCCAAGCGACGGTTTGGAGAAATGGGATCCGCGAGTTTCAACGCACGGACGCATCCGCGAGTAGACGTCTATTCCGCAAGCGAACGTCGCACCCGAGATGGGGTGGCAAGTTGAACAGGTGGTTCGGGAGTCAGAGCGGGCTACAATACGTCGATGCTTTTGACCACTCCGCCACCGGATGCTTGCGCGGCAAACAGACAACGGGCGGCCGCCTCGATAAGGTCCTCGGCCGGCAGGCTGCGACCCGGGCTGGCCCATGTCGCGACGCCGGCACTGCAGACGACCGGTATGCGCGTTTGGCCGACCGAGTGAAACCACTGGGGATAGGCCGCCACAAGGCGCCGCGTCGTCGAGGCGGCCTGTTGCCGGTCTGAGTCGGGCAGCGTCAACGCATATCGCCCGTCGCGTACCATCAGGCAGTCGCACTCCTGGTCAACAAATGCCTGGATCGTTGCCGTGAGTCTTTGGGCGACGGCCATCGCCTTTTCGTGCCCGGCCGCCACGAGCAGCGAGTCGAGGTTGTCGATTTCGAGCAGAACGAGGCTCAGCTCCTGACGCTTTGCTCGGCATTCGGCGGCTGCCGCCGACAAGCGGCCTATGAGCCCCGGATCCATCTCCTGGCCGTTCGCCTTGGTAACTGCGCGCCCCGTCCCGCTCTTTTCGGGTTCTGACCGCGTGACCGTTGCCTTGGGTGGCGCGCCGGTCACTCCGTCCGAGCCGGGTTTCGGTGCCGCGTCGGAAGTCGCGTAGCTCATGAGAGCTTGATTCAGGGTCGCCTGATGGTCTGCGACCGCCGGTCCGGGATCGGGACGCAGCATTTCCGGCAGCGCGTCGACAGCGGCCTCCGACAACTGCAGGTGGGCCCGCGACAGGATGTCTCGGTACGACTCCTGTTCGTTGACGGATACCGAGAAGACTCCGGCCATGACCCCGACACGCTCCTGTATCTCATCCAACAGACCGTCGATCTGTTCCACCTTCGCATTGCGATATCTGGCCGCGGCATCCTGAAGTTCTATGAGCGCTTCGTGCCTCTGGTCGACCAGAAGTGAAGCGATCAAGGTGGCCAGGTGCAGCACCTGCGGCAAAAGGGACTCGTCCTCCTCCAACGCCGCCAGGTGCTCAATGTCGAGAGGGTGTTGAGCAGCGCGTACGATTCGTTCAGGAAGCCGCCACTGGTCCAGCAGCCGAGCGCTCAAGGCCGTGTGATCGAAGCCCATCGTTTCGGTCTCGAGAGACAGCAACGGCCCTTTTCGCTCCAAGACGCTGTGAAGGAAGCTCACGTACGAATCACCGAGTTCCTGGACGAGGACCAAGAGTCCGATGTCGTGCAACAATGCAACAATGAAGGCCTCGTCACCCGAGTCGCTTGCCCAGAATTCGTTGCATATCTCTCGGGCGGCGACTGCCTTGAGCAGGGTGAAACGCCAGTAACGTTCCAGTGTCGACGCCTCCATTTCGTCAAACAGGGCCTTGGGGAGGCTGAAGCCCAAAACGAGGAGTTTGAGCGGTTTGACTCCGAGCAGCGCCAACGCTTGATTCAAGTCGCTTACTTCGCGACTCAATCCGAACATCGAGCTATTGACCACTCGGAGAATCTTGCACGTCATCGCCGGGTCGCGCTCGATGCATTCCTTCAGCGCTCGCAGGTCGACTCGTGGCTGACTCGTTAACTCCAGCACGTCCATGGCCACGGCCGGCAGAGTATAGAGGGACGTACAGCGATCAACGAACTTCTGGAGTATACCTGGATCGGTAGCCAACTCGGCCATGGCATTGAGTCTCGCGCTGAGGGAATCGGCAGCTACGCACTTACCCTCAAGCGTAGCTCACAGATGGATCGTGTTCGGAGAACGATCGCGCTGCGAGGTCCGAACGGTCAATTCCGTTAACTGGCATAAGGCGCACAGACCCACCGACGCTGACGCGGGTCGTGCCGCGAGGACGATGACGCTCGGCGACCTTCGCCACCCGGCTCGATCGGCGCACGGGCGCGCCGACGGCAAGAATGCATGGCAAATGGTCACATCCGAGCGATGGGGCCAGAACGCCCCAGGGAGAGACATTCAGGAAGGAGGGCCGATATTTCTTTCGCCAAGGGACTCTTCCACCAGTTATTTCTTGCGGTGTCGGATCTTGGCCCGCATGCGACGCTTCTTGCGCCCGATCTTCCGACGACCCTTACCCGTTCTTTTGGTTCCCACTCAGCGTACCTCCTCAGTTTAATGCAACGCTGCCAACACAACCGGTGATGCCGCCCTCGTCCCTCACGCGAAGGTGGGGCGCGGCCCAGACGGGGCACGAGCATCGGGCCGAAGCCTTCCCGCGATCGATCCACCTGCTCGAGAGGATCGGACGCAACCGCTCGATGACAATCGACAAATCTCGACCAAACCGTCAGTTTATCACGAGAAACAGCTTGGGTTCAAGGGCCCACGGAGGCTACCGATATGCGATCCGTTCTCTGAGGGTGCAGGAACGGACTTGTTTTAGGTGGACGTATTCAGCGCGATCTTGACGTTCGGGCGATTGGGATTCCCT
>CAYNDU010000216.1:0-4136 GCA_964395615.1 uncultured Pirellulaceae bacterium
TGTTCGACGTGTGGGACATCGGGCGCGGTCGCAAGGCCTGAAGCGAGGAGCGCGGAGCGAGGAGCGGGGAGCGCCGAGCTGAGCAAGCTGATTGACCGACCGAGGGCCCGACGTCGCCCCGACGGACGGGCGGCTTCGCCGCAGACGGGGCGGTCGGAAGCCGGCCGCCGATCGGGTACGGGACCGGCTGTTCGGTTAGTGACGTCTATATCGAACCGGGGCATCTCGAGTCATCGAACCACAACATCATGGCCGATGAAAGACGTCATACGCCGCGTCATGCGAGCCGGGAAATCCAGTTTCGCGTGGCATCCAGAGGGCCATCTGCCCGGCGGCACTTGGAGGGGTAGCCCCTATTGAACAACCGGCCTGACAGCGAAGATCATCATTTTTGGGGAGAATTCCGTGCGGACCCACGTTACATTGGACAACATAGGAGCTTTGGTTGCGGGCACTCACGAGAATCCAAGCGATTTCCTGGGTCCTCACCGCGTACTGCAGGGCGGCCGACAGGCGTTGGCCGTTCGGGCCTATTTGCCCGATACTCAACAGGCATGGGTCCTGGACCCCGGGCACCAGGTATCTCGCCCGATGCGGCGAATCCACCCGGCCGGACTCTACGAAGCCATTTGTCCTGTCCCGTCCGAAGCCGACAGCCACTACATGCTCCGAATTGCGGACCAACAGGGCCAAGTGACCACTATGCACGATCCTTATTCGTTTTCGCCGCTGCTGACCGACTTCGACCTGTACCTTTTTGGTGAGGGTCGACACGAGCGGATTTACGAAAAACTGGGTGCGCAGATCCGGACGATCGACGGTGTGACGGGAACCAATTTTGCACTATGGGCTCCCAACGCGACGGGGGTGAGCCTGGTGGGGGATTTTAACGGCTGGGACGATCGCCGGCATGCCCTTCGCAAGCACATACCGGGAGGTGTGTGGGAGTTATTCGTTCCGGAAATCGGACCGGGCGAGATCTACAAGTACCGGATTCGCAGCTGGGACGGCAGCGTGGTGGACAAAGCGGACCCGTACGCGTTCGCGGCGGAATTACCTCCACGAACCGCATCGGTCGTTGCGAATCTCAGCGGATACCACTGGAATGACTCGACCTGGATGGACAGGCGGCGGACGCAGGACGTCTTGAACCAGCCGATTTCCGTTTACGAAGTGCATCTGGGCAGTTGGCGTCGGAGCGGCGACCGCCTTCACGGTTGGCTGAACTACCGCGAGCTGGCCCGCCAGCTGGTGGAGTATTGCCAGCAGATGGGTTACACGCACGTTGAGTTATTGCCGATCAGCGAGCACCCGTTCACAGGCAGTTGGGGGTACCAGACAACCGGCTATTTCGCAGCGACCAGCCGCTACGGTTCGCCGCAAGACTTCATGTTTTTCGTCGATTACTGCCACCAAAACGGGATCGGAGTGATTCTGGATTGGGTACCGGCCCATTTTCCACGCGACGCGCATGGCCTGCGTCAGTTTGATGGAACGGCCCTTTACGAGCACGCCGATCCACGACAGGGCGAGCACCCCGACTGGGGCACCCTGATTTTCAATTACGGTCGCGATGAAGTGCGCAATTTCCTCGTAGCCAACGCGCTGTTTTGGTTGGACAAGTACCACATCGACGGCCTGCGTGTCGACGCCGTGGCCTCGATGTTGTACCTGGATTACAGTCGCGAGGAAGGCGAGTGGATCCCAAACGAGTACGGTGGCCGGGAGAATATCGCCGCAATCAGTTTACTTCGCGAGTTCAACGAATCGGCGCACGGCAGTTTCCCCGGCGTGTTGACGATCGCCGAAGAGTCAACCGCCTGGGGTGGCGTTTCGCACCCCACCTATTGCGGCGGGTTAGGCTTCAGCATCAAGTGGAACATGGGCTGGATGAACGACACGCTGCGTTACATGCGGCGTGATCCCCTTTATCGAGGTCACCACCATGACGACTTGACCTTCAGTTTGATCTACGCCTTTACCGAGAACTTCTCGCTGCCATTGTCACACGATGAAATTGTCCACGGCAAGGGCGCGCTACTCGATCAGATGCCGGGTGACTTCTGGCAGAAATTCGCTAATCTCAGGCTCCTTTATTCGTACATGTGGACGCATCCGGGTAAGAAACTGCTGTTCATGGGCAGCGATTGGGGACAATGGAACGAATGGAACTACGAGACGGACTTGCAATGGGACCTCTTGCAATGGGACACTCATCGCGGCGTGCAGAAGTTGATCGCAGACCTGAATGGGCTGTACCGTCGCGAAAAGGCCCTTTTTGAGCAGGACTTCGACGGTGAGGGATTTGAATGGGTGGATTGCGCGAGCGCCCATGACAGCGTCATCGCCTACCTGCGTAAAGCCCGCGAACCGGACGACTTTGTCCTGGTTTGCTGCAACTTCACGCCCGTTGTTCGAGCGCCGCACCGAGTTGGAGTACCGGTAGCGGGTTGGTATCAGGAGATATTCAACAGCGACTCGGAGTACTACGGCGGGACGAACGTCGGTAATTACCCGGGGGTTTCCTCGCAAGAAACCGAACACCACGGACGCCCACACAGCATCGAAATCTCGCTGCCACCGCTTGGAGTCAGCATCTTCAAGCCGGCCGACCGGTAGGCGTCCCGCCTGGTGAGCAGGACGTTCGACGAGTCAACGGCAGGCGGCTACGAACCGTTCCAATCGGAGCGCGGATGATCGTCCTTCCAGGTGAGATGGAATTCTTCGTCCAGACGATCCATCCAATCGCGTATCAACCGCGCCTGGCGGGTCTGAATCAGCGTGTTGAGGTCCTGGTTAACTCCGGAGACAAAGAAGAGATTCTTGCGCTGCTCCAGCGGAGGCGACTCTTCCTTGATGCGCACCACGTAGACGTGCTTGTGAGGCTCGTCGGCGGCCGTACCGACCTGGCCGACCTGCAACTTGAAAACCGACCGCATGAATTCTTCGCCTGCCCCTTCCAACGTCACGGGTTGCTCACCCGCCGTCCCGCGCACCGGGCTCAATGTCGGGCGCCCGCCACTGCCCGTCGGCAATGAACCACGTGTCATCCAGCTAAACGACGCCGTCTCAATCACCGCGTCCGCCTCGTCGGAAAAGATCTCCTTGAGCGATTTGTCCTTCTGCTTCTCGGCCTGCTTGATTAACTGCTCGGCACGCACTTCCGCCAACGGAAAAGCCTGTTGCAACTTCCAAGCGGCGACGACCTCCGATCGAACCTCTTCTAACTCAGGAATCGTCTCGTCTGTCTGCTCGGCTCGCCAAAAGATGAAGACCGCGTCGGGTGGGATCGAAAACGACTGGGTAGCCGTCAATCCGTCGATCAAACGCCTCGGTGTGAACCGGTCCAGATCGCCCTGGTAGCCTGCGTCCAGAATCGTGCGACGACTCATCCCGCCTTGCTGTTCGAAGATCGTCTCCTGGGCCCGCGCGATCGCGTAATAAGGAGGATCGTCGTCGGCCGGCTCGCGGAGCTGGATAAGGCTCATTTCGAGCGCATCGAGACTCGGCGTTTTTTGGTAGGTAAGCCCATGCTCGCTGGCCAACTTCTCGAAATCCAGCGGGTCGGGGGCCTTTACTGTCTCGAGGACCTCGGAGCGGAGCTGTTGGCGGCCAAACTGGTTTACCGCCGTCCGAACCGACTCCATCGCAGCCTCTAACTTCTCCTGGGCCGGCTCCCGAGCCTGCTGCTTGGTGATCTTGTCTCGAATCTCAATTCGCAGAGCGTCGTCGAGCGGTTTGATCTCTGCCTCCTTCTCAGCCGCTTTGGTTTCCGGCTCCGCCCCGCCCCCATCTTCGTTTCCGGCTTTTTCCTCACCGGCATCTTTCTCACCGGCTTTTTCCTCGCCGGCTTTCTTCTCACCGGCTTTCTTCTCACCGGCTTTCTTCTCACCGGCATCTTTCCCACCGGCGTCTTTATTGCCGGCATCCGTCGTTGTCGGATCGGTCTTAGGCGGAGTCGATTTCTTGGGCTCGGCCTGGGTTCCCTTCTCTTGGAACGAGACGAACGAAGTTTCCCCAGAGCCTGTCGCCGCCGGTCCAATCATGCTCGTTTTCCCGGGCCCCGACTGTTTCTTGGCTTCCTTGGGATCGGATCCCTTGGTTTCGCTTGCGCCCTTGGTTTCGCTTGCGCCCTT
>CAYNDU010000216.1:4236-9030 GCA_964395615.1 uncultured Pirellulaceae bacterium
CCCTTGGTTTCGCTTGCGCCCTTGGTTTCGCTTGCGCCCTTCGTTCCGGACGCCTCGCTGGCAGGGCCGGCCGATTCGGAGGCGGTGGCCGGAGGGGATTTCTTCTCCGCGGCACCTGCCGCATTCGGCTTGGCGCCTTTCGAGTCCCCAGCCTTCTTCTTTTCGGGGGCAGCTGTCTTCCCCGGCTGGTCGGCCGCACCGGGAGCGTCCTTGCCCGGCGAGGGATCCGCGCCCGGTTCTTTGCCGGTCGGTTCTTTGCCGCCCGGTTCTTTGCCGGTCGGTTTTTCTTCATCGGGACCGGGGGAAGCATCCTCGGCGGCCGGCAATTCCGGCTTCTTGAATTCGTCCGGATGTTGCTCGTAATATTCAGTCACCTGTTCGTCGGTGACGGTTGGTCGGATCCGTTCTTCTTCACTTTGGAGAAACTCGTCGAAGACGCCATGAAAATATCCGAATGCCACTTTCTTTCGGCGTTTGAAGCCGGGTAGTTTCGAAGTGGGCAATGGAAAACGGTCTTTGCCTTGATCATAGAGCGTGGCGATCTGCTGTTCCGTGGGATCTGCCACCTCGCCGATAAACCCGGTGACGTCGATCGGGAGAAGCTCGGCAACAACGGTTCGATTGAGTTGTTCAAAGCACTCGAACATCGCGTGCGGCGGAAGGGCGTAAAGGCCGCTTTGGGAGAGCATCAAAGCTCGTTGGGCGAGCAGTTCGACGCGCATCTGACTCATTAATTGAGCTTGCGCCAAATGCCCATCCGTCGTTTTTCGCAGCAAGGCGCCGTAGTTGGGACGCTGAGAGGGCGAGACATCGCCCAGCGCGTCGAAGTAATCGAGTATCGCCTCATCGGTGACAATCACGCCCATCTGCTCGGCTTTCTTGGCAAGCAGGAGCTTCTTGACCAGATCCTGTTCTCCATTCGACTGAGCGATGAATTGAGCCTTGGGGACGATCATGCGCACCGAACTCTGCGGCAAGTCGACCAGTTCCCCATTGACCACGACGCGCACGGTCATGTTTCCGTCAGCATCCGTCCCCGACCCGACGAACTCGTACGTGCGCCCCTTGATCAACTTGATCGATTGGCCCTTTCGCATCACGGGGACCGATTCTTGAATCTCGACCCGCGAGACCAATGCCTGCAGGAACCTCAGTGTCAACAGGTGCTGCGAGCGCAGGCCGGAAAGATCGGCTTCCCGCAACTGATCACCGTCCCAAGTCACGGCCACCGGGTTGGCACCCGCCGCCGATCCGGCACGGGATTGAAGATAGTTGCTCAAAGGAGGAGCAACCACGAAAGCAAACATCAACAAGATGCCGAATGCAACCAACAATGAAAGTTGATACTTGCGGAGAATATGGAGAGGACTGGCCATGGGTGTGATACCTGCGTCGCGAGTGGGATCCGGCTACCGGCCTTGACAATGGCGGCGGGCCCGTATTAATGGTTTGTACTGCATTTGGGAATTCACGACCGACCGATTGCCCGGGCCCGTCGGCGGCCAGGGCCGCAATTTCATCCCTTGCGGGTCGAAAACGCCCGGTTGTGGGTGACCCGGCCGATGCGAATGCCCGCTTTGGGGTACCGACGACGGCCCGTTGATCCAGCCGAACGGATCGTGCAAAACGTCTCGAAGATAGAGATTGTATGGGTCGTCGACGTAAATACAATCCCAAACAGGAGTGTGGTTGATTCGGGCGATCCCGGCAACCCGGTGAACGGCGGGGCTCGTGTAAACGCGCCGCGACCTGGGCGGGCATCGGCGATCGAATCGCGTCCGGTCGAAGCTTCATTTGGCTGATTGCATGCACCGATGGAATCGGCCGGACGAATGACGATCACCGACGAACTTCCAATGGGATTGAGGTCAGAATCCGGTTCAGCCGAAAACCTGGCTCAATCGTACAACGTCAGACAAGATTGGACGGCTCGGTCAACCCGACCGATATGAGGCAAGAGTTGACACGTTCAGCGACAACGGCCGGCCCGCGCCGGTCCGAACCTACAACCCCCCGGCGATAATGGCCAAGAAATCACCCAATTCGGACGGAATATCCCTGGTGATCGTGGAATCACCGGCCAAGGCAAGGACGATCGCCAAGTTTCTGGGGGGGAAATACCACGTGGAGGCCAGCATCGGCCACGTGCGTGATCTGCCCAAGGGCGCCAAGGAGGTCCCTGAGAAATTCAAGGGGGAGTCCTGGGCCTACCTGGGTGTCAACATCGAGGATGACTTCAAACCGGTCTACATCATCCCTTCTGACAAAAAAACCCAGGTTTCAAAGCTCCGCAAGGCCATCAAGACGGCCAAAAGCCTCTACCTGGCAACGGACGAAGACCGTGAGGGAGAGGCGATCAGCTGGCATTTGAGTGAGATTCTGAAGCCGAAAATCCCCGTGCATCGACTTGTCTTTCACGAGATCACTCGAGAGGCGATCGAGAAGGCCATTTCCAATCCGCGATCGATTGACGAAGGGCTGGTACGAGCTCAAGAGACTCGGCGCATCCTCGATCGCCTCTTTGGATACGAGGTCTCACCCCTCCTGTGGCGAAAAATTGGGCCGCGTCTCTCGGCGGGCCGGGTCCAGAGCGTGGCGGTCCGGTTGATTGTCGAGCGAGAACAGGCGCGGATCGACTTTTGTTCGGCGACTTACTGGGACTTGCTGGGCGAATTCCAGGCCGCGCGGGGCACGTTTACCGCCACGCTTGTGTCGGTCGAGGGCCGCCGAGTTCCGACGGGCCGCGACTTTGACTCGGCCACCGGACGATTGAAAGACGCCCAGTTGATTCAGCTTGACGAGGCCGGAGCGATCGCCTTGGCCGCACGGCTTGGCGACGCCACGTTTCGGATCGCGAAATTAGAAAACCGACCCTATACGACGCGCCCTGCGGCCCCGTTCACCACGAGCACGATGCAACAGGAAGCGAACCGTAAACTGGGATTCACGGCGCGGCGAACCATGCGCGTTGCGCAGAACCTCTATGAGAACGGTTACATCACCTACATGCGGACCGATTCCACCAGCCTGGCGCAGGTAGCCGTCCAGGCGGCGCGTGACCTGGTGGCCTCGGAATACGGCAGCGACTATCTGCCGGCAGAGCCTCGGGGCTACAAATCGAAGGTGAAGAACGCTCAGGAAGCCCACGAAGCTATCCGGCCGGCCGGGCATCCGTTTCGGCTCCCTGAATCCGTACGCGGCGAACTGGAGTCCGACCAGTTCCGACTGTTCGATTTGATATGGAAACGGACCATTGCCAGCCAGATGGTTGATGCCCGCGGCCATCGGATATCCATTACGCTGGAAGGGGGCGGAGCGGTATTTCAGGTGAGTGGCAAGACCGTCGATTTTCCGGGCTTCCTGCGTGCCTACGTTGAGGGTTCGGACGATCCACAGGCAGAGTTGGCTGACAAGGAAACCTTGTTACCGTCGGTTGAGGAAGGGGAGTTGATCAAGTGCCTCGACCTGTCGGGAAAGAGCCACACGACTCAACCCCCGGCCCGTTTTAGCGAGGCGGCACTGACCCGCACTTTGGAGGAAATGGGAATCGGCCGGCCGAGCACGTATGCGTCCATCATCGAGACGATCTTGGATCGCAAGTACGTCTTCAAGAAAGGGAATGCACTGGTCCCCACCTGGACGGCCTTTTCCGTTGTCAGGTTGCTGACAGAGCATCTACCCAACCTGGTCGACTACCAGTTCACAGCCCAGATGGAGGACTTTCTGGACGAAATCAGCCGGCACGAGAAAGGGCACGTTGACTACCTGCAGCAGTTCTTTTTTGGGAACAGTGTTCCCGGTCTGCAACAGCAGGTCGCCGATAAGATCAAAGAGGTGGATGCGCGTGACACGAGCCGCTTTCCGCTCGGTCGGCCCGCGGACGGCCCCGACGACGGCGAGATCGTATTACGGGTTGGCAAGTACGGACCATTCCTGGAGCAAGGCGAACGGCGTGCAAGTGTTCCAGATGATTTGGCTCCCGACGAACTTACGTTACCGACTGCCCTGGAGTTGCTCGAACGGGGTCAACAGGTCGATCAACCGCTCGGTCTGTCACCGGAAACAGGCCAAGCCGTCTATCTCAAGAGCGGTCGGTTCGGCCCGTATGTTCAACTCGGCGAGAATGACGATAAACAGAAGCGAAACGCTTCCCTGCTCAAAGGGATGGAAGCGTCGGAAATCGACCTTCCGATGGCTCTTCGACTGTTGTCGTTGCCGCGCACCGTCGGCGAACACCCCGAATCCCATGAACCGGTTGTGGCATCGAACGGCCGATACGGACCGTACATCAAATGTGGCAGTGAAACCCGGTCGTTGCCGGCCGACACCTCGCCGCTGGACGTCGACCTTGCCCAGGCAATTGAATTGCTCGCCCAGCCAAAGAAACGTGGTCGTAGCAGTGCGACGCCGAAGGAACCCCTTAAGGTCTTCGGCCCTTCATCCGTTACCGGCGAACCAATTAAACTACTCGACGGTCGCTACGGACCGTATGTGACCGACGGCGCGACCAACGCTAGCTTGCCTAAAGGAACGGCGATCGAGGACGTCACCTCGGCGATCGCCGAACAATGGTTGGCCGACCGAGCGGCGCGCGGTCCGAGCCGCCGTAAGGCCACAAAGAAAAAGGCCACAAAGAAAAAGACGGCCAAGAAAACGGTTAAGAAGGCGGCCAAAAAGAAGGGGGCCAAGAAGGCGGCCAAAACGACGGCGAAAAAGAAAGTCGCCAAGAAGGCGGCCAAGAAACGAGTGGCGACGAAGGAGGATTCGGACTAGCCGTCTCCTACGCACCAAAGC
>CAYNDU010000217.1:0-9008 GCA_964395615.1 uncultured Pirellulaceae bacterium
CTTGCTCAGCCCAACCGCTACGGAAGCTCGTTCCTGCACCCCGGCCCAGGGCGGGAACGGCTGCAATTGGACAGGCAGGGGCCGAAGTGCGACAATGGCCAGCGTTACTTGTACCGGAGTGTCGATGGAGTACCAGTGGTGATCACGGCAATAAACCTGCGGGCTGAATTCGGGTGGACAAGGACGATCGCGTGCGTACTGGCAGCCTGGTCGGTTGCAAGTGTCACGTTGGGCACCGAGCGGACAACGGTTTACCTGGAGGAACTGCTTGACTCGGGCTACGTTCAGCATACACAGGCGTGGGGAGAGCTCGGCCGAGGTACCGCGGCTCACCAGGCGTCCAGGAAACCGACGGCCATTCACTTGGGAGAGGCGACGTTCGAGCACGGAATCGGGCACCACGCATCCGGTGAATTGACGGTTGACCTGCAGGGCAGGTTTCAGCGATTTCGCTCGACCGTGGGTGTGCAATGGCAGGGAGGTGGCAAAGGGAGTGTCGTGTTCAAGGTGATCGTGGACGGCCGAGTGGCCAAGACTCTTGGACCGATGAGTGACAGTGATGCGCCAGTACCACTGGAGATTGACACACACGGCGCGCGGAGGATGCGCCTGATCGCGGACGATGCCGGCGATGGGATCGGATGTGATATGGCGACCTGGGCCGACGCGCGTCTCGAGCCGGACCCTGATGCGATTGTTTTTGGCGACCTGCGGCTGAAGCTCGACGGCCGGCCCGTTTCTCCGCCCGGCCCACCGTCCAACGGCCTGCTGATCCTGGCAAACGATTCGGGTCCGCAGGTGACGGTCATGGAGCCGGCCGGGCGGTTCGTGGTCGCTGTTGACGGGAGTGAGACGGTGGAGGCAGACGTGCCCTGTCTCCAATTGAGAACGCCGATTCGCGTGCGCGTGACGGGATGCCTCGTCACGGGTCGAACGGCTCATGTAGGATTGGCGTCGCACGGCCAGTTGCCGGATTGGAGGACGCTGACCTCCGATCAAACGATGACGCTGGAACAAACCATTGGACCCGAAGACGAAGACTGCGGGTGCGTTCTCTCGGTCCGCGCCGCGGACGGGCCGGCCGGGATTCTCTGGCAACAATGGGAGTACCGGTCCGACGCTCAATGGCTGCCGTTGCGCTGGCACGTTAAGACGGGGCCTGAGCGATATCCGCCGCGCACACTTTCTTCGCCCCGCCCTGCTTCCGAGATGGCGTTGATCGAGTGGGACTGGCGGATGCAGGATGGGATCGGTACGCAACGTGAGGCGCGCAGCTGGGTCGAGGCCATCGACCGAACGTTGGCCCGCGGCGATCGATTGATCGAGTATCTGTCATCCAATCGCGGCGCGCCGACGGACCTGATGTCTGATTGGGAGGCCGCGCACGAGAGATTCGTGGCTCGACGGAATGCGTCGTTTGGCCCGGACGGAGCGTCGGCGTCCGCCGTGCCATCCGTTGGAAATGACCAGGAGGAATGGGAGTCGTTGTGGAGAGACGTGCATCGACTGCGGCGCGCCTTGGCATTATCGAATCCTGAACTGCCCCGAGAACCGATCGCGTTTGTGAAGCGGGTCCCAAGTTGTTTCAGCCATCAGCTGACGCAGTATTATGGAATGTGCGCGCGGCCCGGCGGCGGGCTCTTTGTGCTCGAGGCGCCCGGCAAATCGATGGCCACGCGGCAGTTGGCCGAGCTGCCGACCGGCAGCTACCAGCATCCCGAGGTCTCCTGGGACGGAAAGCGCCTTCTGTTCAGCTACTGCCAGGCCGACTCCGCTCCGGAGCGACGAGACTCGAGGCAGGACCGTTATTTTCACCTCTATTCGATCGGATCGGATGGATCGCAACTGCAACAGTTGACCCGCGGCCCGTACGATGATTTCTTTCCTCGTTTCCTGCCCAATGAGTCGGTTATTTGCGTTTCGACTCGACGCGGCGGCTATCACCGTTGTGGCCGTGGCCCCTGCCCCGTTTATACGCTCGCCGTGCTGGATCGGTCGAAAGGACTCGGTCCGACTGAACTGTTGGCGCCTCGGGTTATATCGTTCCACGAAACTCACGAATGGGATCCGGCCGTACTCAATGACGGGAGGATCATCTACACGCGGTGGGACTACGTCGATCGCCACGCGGTCTACTACGAGCAACTTTGGACGATTCGGCCGGATGGTACGGGTGTTCAGGCTTACTTCGGTAATAATACGCTCAACCCGGTTGGTGTCTGGGAGGCCCGACCGGTTCCCGGTTCGGATCTGGTGATGGCGACCGCCGGCGCGCATCACGCCATGACAGGCGGCTCGATCGTGTTGCTGGATGTCAGTCGCGGTACGGAGGGACTGGAGCCGATTACGAGATTGACGCCCGACGCCCTGTTTCCCGAGAGCGAATTCCCGGTCCAGCATTGGCATGCACCGGCAGGGGTAACGGCAACGCCGGAGGTACCGGAAGGCGAGCGTCGCTGGCCCGGACATTGCTACCGCAGTCCCTTCCCGTTATCGCCGAATGTCTTTCTGGCCGCCTACAGTTTTGCGGCCTTGCGCGGCGAACCCTTGGCCAACGAGTCCAATATGTTTGGGATCTACCTGGTCGACGGTTTTGGAAACAAGGAATTGCTCTACCGGGATCCGGCGATTAGCTGTCTCTGGCCGATTCCACTTCGGCCGCGTCAACGACCTCCCCAGTGGGCCTCGCAACTGCGGCCGACCGACGGTCAGGCCGAGGGGACGTTCTTTGTCGAGAACGTCTACGCGAGTTGGCCGCCGGTGCCGACCACGGCCGAAGATCGGATCACCCAGCTGCGCATCTTGGAGGTTGGCCTGAAGACCACACCGCATTCCAACACACCCCGACTCGGACTGGCTAACGCTTCACCCGGTAAACATGTGTTGGGAACCGTCCCCGTCGAAGAGGATGGATCGGCCTATTTTCGCGCTCCGGCCGGTGTTCCACTTGCGTTCCAGGCGTTGGATCGGCGCGGCATGGCGGTGCAGACCATGCGCAGCCTGACCTATCTTCAACCGGGCGAGCATGCCAGCTGTGTCGGTTGTCACGAGTATCGTACGGAAACGCCCAACGCTCGCCACGCCGTGCTGGCGGGCCGGCGTGAGGCGAGTCGCATCCAGCCCGGCCCCGACGGCTCACGGCCGCTCAGCTACCCTCGCCTGGTACAACCGGTCCTGGACTCGCATTGTGTTTCGTGCCACCGACGCCCGGAGCCGGCGGGTGGTGTCGTGTTGACCGGAGAACCCCAGGGGCACTACACGGCGTCGTATGTGTCGCTTGCCCCGCTTGTTCCCTATTCGGAATGGAAGTCGTCGCCACAGGCCAATTCCGAACCGCTATCTGGACCCGACCGATTCGGCGCTCGGGCCAGCAAGCTGACGCGTCTCCTCTTGGACGGTCACTACGATGTAAGACTGACTCCGGAGGATTGGAACGGCCTGGTAACCTGGATGGATGCCAACGCGTTGTTCTACGGCACGTTTGACCCGGAATTGCAGCAGTTGCAGCAAGAGGGTCGACGATTGGACCCCGAGGTGTCATTACAGGATCAGCAGAAATGACGCTAGCAACAGAGACGTCACGACGGCAACTGATGACCCGGGGCGCAGTGCTTTGTGCGGCGGCGGCCATCGGCCCGCGCCCGTTACTCATGGCTTCGGCAGCGACGCGGGAGAATGACCTTCCGCCGGTGCGCCAGATTTCGCACGGCCCAGGATTTCATTGGTTCGGCTACTACGACAAACTGGAATTCGATCCGACCAGTCGTTTTGTGCTGGGAATGGAAGTGGGATTTGAGCATCGATCGCCGCGAGCCGATGACTCCGTTGCCATCGGAATGATCGACCTGCACGAGCGGGATCGCTGGATCCCGCTTGGCACGAGCCGAGCCTGGTGCTGGCAACAAGGATGCATGTTGCAATGGCGGCCCGGTTCCCAGACCGAAATCCTCTGGAACGATCGGCAGCGGGACCGCTATGTGTGCCATTTGTTGGACACGGCCAGCATGCAGCGAAGGACCATTGATTATCCGATCTACGCGGTCAGTCCTGACGGCGACTGGGCCTTATCGACCGACTTTCGACGCTTGCAGGACATGCGACCCGGTTATGGGTATCCGGGAATCGCCGACCCGCGTCACGATCAAGGGGCCCCGCACGACACGGGCATCTTTCGAGTGGATTTGAACTCGGGAAAACGCCGGCTGCTCATCTCGTTGGCCGACATGATCAAGGTGCCGATGCCGGGCGTCGATCTTGCCAAGGCGAAGAGCTATTTCAATCACCTGTTGGTCTGCCCGGATGGTAGCCGATTCGAGTTCCTTCACCGCTGGGGATTTCCGAAGTGGACGGGCGCAACACGAATGGTCACGGCGGCGGCCGACGGGTCGGACGTGCGAGTGATTGATCCGTCCGGGTTCACATCCCATTTTATCTGGCGAGATGCACGGCATATTCTCGCCTGGACGCAGCCGGCGGGTCGCGGCAAGGGGTTCTATCTGTTTGAGGACAAGCGGGGCGGGGCCGTGCGACAAATCGGAAAAGGGGTCATGACGGTCAATGGCCATTGCACCTACTTGCCGGGCAACGAGTGGATTCTCAACGATACGTACCCCCAGGGCAAACAGCGATTGCAACGTCCATTTCTGTTCCATGTACCGACGGGCCGAACGGTGTCGCTCGGGCACTTTCCTTTGCCGGCCGAGTACCGGGGTGAATGGCGGTGTGACACGCACCCGCGATTCAGTCCGGACGGCCGACTCGTCGTGATCGATTCGCCGCACACCGGTCAGGGCCGCCAACTGCACCTGATCGATATCTCGGGACGGATCTGACGTGCCCGTCACGGACCGTCGAAATGCTTGCAGCCGTTTACGCCCTTGGCCGTGAACTGTTACAAATGCTCTTCAGAAGGACGATGAATATGACCCGATTGTTGCTCGTGGCGATAGGTATGCTGGCGGCGGTTGAGGCCTTCGCCGAACGTCCGAATTTTGTGATTCTGTTTGCCGATGATCTCGGGTACGGCGATCTGGGCTGTTATGACTCGCCACAGATCCGTACACCTCGGCTGGACCGCATGGCCGCCGAGGGGATGCGTTTTACCAATTTCTACGCCCAGCCGATTTGCGGGCCAAGCCGAGCGGCATTGATGACGGGCTGTTATCCGATGCGCGTGGCTGAGCGGGGCAATCTGAAAAACGTTCACCCCGTTTTGCACGAACGCGAGATCACGCTGGCCGAGGTGCTGAAACAGCAAGGGTATGCAACCGCCTGTTTCGGAAAGTGGGATCTGGCTACACACAGTCAAACGAAGTTCGTGCCCGAGCTGATGCCGAACGGACAGGGATTCGATTATTTCTTCGGAACGCCAACCAGCAATGACGGTGTGGTGAATCTCTATCGCAATCGCGAGTTGATCCGACCGAAGGCAGACATGGCGACCCTGACCGCGCACTACACGGACGAGGCGATTGCTTTCGCACGGCAGCATAAAGATGATCCCTTCCTGATCTACCTTGCCCATACCATGCCCCATACGCGACTGGCCGCCTCGGACGCATTTCGAGGCAAGTCGCCGCGCGGGTTGTACGGAGATGTCGTCGAAGAGCTTGATTTTCAGACGGGCCGCTTGCTCGATGCGCTGGAAGCCATGAAGTTGGCGGAAAAGACGTACGTCTTGTTTACTTCCGACAATGGGCCCTGGCTGATCAAGAACCGCAATCGACTCGACGGCCGCCTTCCGACCGATCAGGGCGGTTCGGCCGGTCCTTTGCGAAGCGGCAAGGTATCGACCTGGGAAGGTGGACTGCGCGTCCCGACCATTTTTTGGGCGCCTGGGCGAATTCAAGCGGGCCTCGAATGCGACCGGTTGGCCTCGACGTTGGATGTCTTGCCCACGCTTGCGGATTTGGCGGGCGCCGTGTTGCCCCAGGATCGCGTCATTGACGGCGAGTCGATCACTCATTTGCTCGACGCACGGTTCGACCAGGCAGACCCGGAAAAGACCTTCTACTACTATCTGCGGACCGAATTGCAGGCGGTACGCCAGGGGAAGTGGAAACTTCATCTACCTCGGCCGAAACCGATCCCCTGGATGAGCAAATTCTCGCCCAACCGGCACATTGCGGCGGCTGATGATATCGAGATGACCCGCCCGCAACTGTATGACTTGGCCTCCGATGTGGGTGAGACCTCGAATGTTGCGGCGACGCACTCCCAGGTGGTGGCTCGGCTGGAAAGACTGGCCGCCGCCGCTCGACAGGATATCGGGGATTACAACCGCATCGGCGTGAACCAGCGATTTTTTGACGATGGACCCAGACGGGAAAGTGAAGCCAAGTGGCTGGGCGATTCGAGTCAGGAGATTGGCCGTCTGACGCCAACTCCGAATCCCGGTACCCAACGGCGGCCCAACCTGATTTTGTTCCTTGTGGATGATGTGGGTTACGCGGACATTGGGGTCCAGGGCGCCGAGGGATTTAAGACTCCGAACCTGGATCGGATGGCGGCCGAAGGGATGCGCCTGACCGACTTTTACGTCCATCCGGTTTGTGGCGTGACTCGGGCGAGTCTCATGACCGGATGTTACGCTATGCGCGTGGGAGAAATCGACAATACGAAGCATGGGCACCCCATTCTTCACCCCGGCGAAGTTACTATCGCCGAAGTGCTCAAGACGGCCGGATACGCGACCGGCATGATCGGGAAGTGGCACCTTGCCGGCACACCACAAAAGGGTGTATGGCCGGCCCACCTGTTGCCGAACGCACAAGGTTTTGATTTCTGGTTCGGTACGCCGGCACATAACGGGTTCACCCGTCGTATCGAGGAGAGCAAATTCCGCGCTCAGTTGATGAGGAACGGTCAGATGGTCGATCCGTCCATCGATCAGGACGAAATGGACCAGCTGACACAACGCTACACGGCAGAGGCCATTCACTGGATTCGCGAACACAAGGATCAACCATTCTTCCTCTACGTGGCACACAACATGGCTCACGTCGTGCTGGGCGCCAGTCCGAAGTTTCGCGGCTCGTCGCAACGTGGCCTTTATGGAGATGTGATGCAGGAATTGGATTGGTCGGCCGGTCAGTTGATGGCGGTGCTTAAGGAGCTCGACCTGGATGACGACACTCTGATGATGTTTACGTCAGACAATGGTCCGTGGGTCGAGCAGCATCTGGCGGGCGACGCGCCGATCGACGACCATTTTGGGCGGGCCACTCCGCTCCGAGGCTGGAAGATGACGACGTGGGAAGGTGGCCAGCGAGTGCCATGTATCGTTCGCTGGCCCGGTCATGTCCCGGCCGATCGCGTCTGTAAGGAACCGGCCGCCATTATGGATGTACTACCGACGTTCGCTCGGCTTGGCGGGGCTCGATTGCCCCAGGATCGTATCATCGACGGACGGGATATCAGCCCCCTTCTGTTCGGTGTAACCGACGCACAATCGCCCCATGATCGATTCTACTCCTACTCGTTTGTGCACCTGCAGGCAATTCGCAGTGGTCCATGGAAACTCGTCTTGCCTCGGCCGGCCAAGCCGGCCTGGACCAGCTGGTCGGCGCGGATGACGGAGGCGATTCCCGCACCGCAACTCTTCGACCTGCGCTCGGACATCAGTGAACAAACGGATGTTGCTGATCAGCATCCTGACGTGGTGAAGCGACTCTTGGCGATGGTTCAGGAGGGGCGCGAAGACCTGGGAGACTTTGACCGCATTGGGCAAGGCCAACGCTTTTTCGACGAGGGCCCGCGACGCAGTGAGAGTCGGAAATGGCTGGTAGCCGGACCAGGCGTCGACGCAGTGCGCAACGTCGCTCGAGACGGCGGCGGACCCTATCCGGCCGGTTTTGCATTCACCGACGCGATCGCTCATGAAAAGGGAGTGACACGGCGCGATCCGTCCGACGTGCTGCAGGTCGACGGGAAGTACTATGTCTGGTATTCAAAAGTAACGAAAGGCCCCGGCGTATTCTCCTACCCAAGCGGATACTCGGCCGATCTCTATTGGGCCCAGTCGGACGATGGGCATCGATGGGTTGAACAAGGGCTGGCCCTCGGCAAGGGATCGGCCGGTGCGTGGGACGCTCATGGAGTCTTTACGCCCAACATCCTGGCCTTCAAGGGCTCCTACTATCTCTACTATACGGGCGTTGCTGCCGGCCACGATCATACCACTCCGACACGAATCGGTGTTGCCGTCAGTCCATCACCGGCCGGGCCCTGGGCCCGGTTTGAGGGGAACCCCATTCTCGTACCCAGCTCTGATACGGAGCAGTTCGATTCAATGCGTGTGGACGACGCGGCGATGGCCGTGCGCGACGGCCGTGTCTGGCTCTACTACAAGGGACGACAGCAAGGTCACTCACCCGCCCAAACGAAAATGGGTGTTGCGATTTCCTCGAGTCCCACCGGTCCCTTCGTCAAACAGGTGGACGCGGCTCCTCTGCACCCCGGTCACGAAGTGATGGTCTGGCCGCAGGGGACCGGGATCGCGTCGCTTGCTTCGGCGGCCGGTCCGCGCCAAGTCTATTTCGCGGCCGACGGATTGCACTTTCACCCGCGCAATACCGTTACGGATCCGCCGCGCGCTCCCGGCGCCTTTCGGAGCGACCAGTTTGGCGACGGATCCATCGGCCGTGGACTGGCATGGGGTATCAGTCATGCGGGCAAGGATGGCGATCTCCACCTGGTACGGTTTGATTGCCGGTTCGTCGCAGGGCCAACGAACGCGAAGCCCGGGCGGCACCAATAACAACCTCGTCCCGATGATGGACGTCCACCTGTCGGCAGACTGCGATTCGATTTTGAATCTGGCGAAGCCAAGGGGGTGGAGCGTCATTGAAGGGAAGCTGGATCACCTGGTGTCAAATTTGACCTTTGATGATTTCTCTGCCGAAGCAGAAATTGCTCACGAATGACGATCCGCGTCCGTCAAGCTTCCGCGTCGGTATCCGTTCACGACCGAAGTCCGAGAACGGATACAACGGAGGATACATGCAATG
>CAYNDU010000218.1:0-8984 GCA_964395615.1 uncultured Pirellulaceae bacterium
GATTCCTCTGACGACGTGTCGGACGATTCCAGTAGCAACTCGAGCGACGATCTGACGGGTGATTCCTCGGACGATTCGAGTAACGGTGGGTCGGACGATTTGATTGACGATTCCTCTGACGATGTGTCGGACGATTCCAGCAGCAACTCGAGCGACGATCTGAAGGATGATTCTTCGGACGATTCGAGTGACAATGGGCCGGACGATTTGATCGACGATTCTTCTGGCGACGTGACGGACGATTCCAGTAGCGACTCAAGCGACGACGGAATCGATGATTCTCCCAGCAATTCCTCGGATACTTCGGCCGGTGATCATCTCTTGTTATCCGGTCAATTGACGGGCGACTCGGGCAAGGGCAAGGCGGAATTCAAATCGCATCCTGAGGATGATGGCCCTGATGGACTTGGCGTGGAGAACGAATTTGAGGTCGAGATCGAGCATCTGGCCGCCGACACGACGTTTGAGGTCTTCGTTAACGATCTTCTGGTGGGATCGATTACGACCAACGCACTCGGTAAGGGAGAATTGAAGTTTTCGAGCCACCCCGACGACGCTGGGGAAGTCGCCTTTCCCGAGGGGTTTCCGAATATCGTGGCCGGAACTGAAGTCCGCGTCGGTAACGTGCTGGATGGCGTGCTGAACGTGGAGTTGGACGACCATGGCGATGACTCGTCGGACTCTCCCACGGGCACCGAACTCGAGCTTGCCGGCCCGCTGACGGGCGACTCGGGCAAGGGCAAGGCGGAATTCAAATCGCATCCTGAGGATGATGGCCCTGATGGACTTGGCGTGGAGAACGAATTTGAGGTCGAGATCGAGCATCTGGCCGCCGACACGACGTTTGAGGTCTTCGTCGACGATCTCCTGGTGGGGTCGATCACGACCAACGTACTGGGTAAGGGCGAACTGAAATTCTCAAGTCGTCCCGACGACGCGGATGAGACGAGTTTTCCGCAGGGATTTCCTGAGATCCAAGTGGGAGCCGTTATACGTGTCGGCGATGTGCTGGCAGGCACCCTATCGGTGAGTCTGGACGATTGAACGCGGCGATTGGGACCAGGTGGGGCGGGGGACGGCGTCGGTATTTGCAGCGAGCAGGTGCCGGCGTCGCTGCGTTTTGCCTGGTGGAGGATCTTTCATTGAGGCTCGGGCCCCGATACCGTTTGACGAACAGAGGAACGGGTTAGGGTAAAGGGGTCAGGAGTCAATTGTGCGAAGCACCCTACGGGCCGTTCCGGCAATTCACTCCTGACCCCTTTACCTCGCGCCAGTGGAGGGGGTGAATGTGCGCCCGACGACCGTGTTTTTCGCGGGTTTCATGCAAGATCCAGGTAAATCGTGATTTCTGCTGGTAATTTTGGCGGATATCGAACATAAATAGGACTACTCATAAATGGCAGATCTTGCCAGAGGCGGAGTCCGTGAAGGGTGCGTTTTCTGACTCCGCTTGAGATCGGATCACTCGTTGAAAAGACCCTGGCTATGGCATTTCTATCTCATTTGGCTACCCGGCGCCGAGCGGCAGGTCGTTCGGCACGTCGAGTCAACCGCCGTTTAACCGTTGAGCCGCTCGAGTCGCGGCGTTTGCTGGATGCTGAGGGGTTGGCATGGAGCGATGCGCCCGATCTGACGATCAGCTTTGCCCCGGATGGGACCGAGGTGGGTCCGTATACGAGTGCATTGTACGCCAGCCTGGAGTCGGTCGGTGCCGAGAACGTATGGCAGGACAAGCTGCTGGATGCGTTCCAATTGTGGGCCGATCATGCGAATGCCAGTGTGCGAGCGGTGGGCGATTCGGGAGCGGCGCTCGGGGCGATGGGCCTGAAGCAGGCAGATCCTCGGTTTGGCGATGTTCGGATTGCGGCCGTTCCGTTGCCTGATGATGTGATCGCTGTTTCCGTTCCGAATGACACGGTGGTTTCGGGGACGTGGTCAGGAGACGTTTTGTTTAACTCCAACGTTGAGTTGGCGACGCTCGACGACGTCTATGCGGTGGCCGTTCACGAGGCGGGGCACGTGTTTGGGTTGGGGCACAGCACGGATCCACTTTCGCCCATGTTTACGCATGGAATACCGGATTCGGTGATTCCGACGACCGGCGACATTCTGGACCTTCAGGCCCTGTATGGGGTGCCTCTCTCGGAACGAGACGGCGGCGGATCGGGATCGGACGACGACCATACGGACGAGCACGAGACGGAGGAGCACGCCAACGACGTCCTGATCAACGCGGCGCCGATTACCATCACCCCATTTTTTTCGGGAGCCGTACGTTACGACGGATCCGGCACGATCACATCTCCCGACGACATCGACTATTTTCAGTTAACTCCGACCGCCGAACAGTTTGAGCCGTTTGACGTGATGACCGTGACGGTCCGGTCGGTCGGCACGGACCGATTGGCACCGCAGATCGACGTGTTCAACCACGAGGGCGAGTTACGATCCGCCGATGTGCTGGTCAGTGGAGACGGCGAGTACATCGTGCAGTTGACCGGCGCGGATCCGGACGACACGTACTTCTTGCGGGTGCAGGCCGACCCACTGGAACCCGATTATGCTTCTGGCGCCTACGAATTCACGGCCCGGTTCGGCCAGCAGGCGACCGTCATCGAGACTCTGCAGGAGGGCCGGTTGAAGCCGGAAGCGACGCGGGTCGAGGACACTCTTAACGTGCCCGAATCGGGCCTGGTTCATTTGGTGCTGAGTGTCAAGGAGCTAGACGCGCCGAGTGACGCGGTCGTTTGGGCGGCTATCTACGATACGGACGAGCAAGTCGTTTACCAGGTGGCTGCCCGTCCGGGCCAGACACGTTCGGCGGCCAGTACCCTGCTCGATGCGGGCGTCTACCACATCGAGGTGACCGCAGAAAGCCCCACGGGAGCGGACATACCGGAGATCAAGTTCGACTTGCTTGGTGCCGTCACGACGATTCCGATCGGACCGGGTGTGACCGATCCGACCGGTACACCGATTCTTCCCTGCGGATCGGTTGGAGCGGACCCGACACTCTGCTTGCCCCCGACGTTGGTGATTGGCGATCCGGTGGTCCTTCCTTCGCCGCTTCCTGCACCGCCGGCGCCGGTGGTGCGTGTTGATCCGCCGTGGCTCGTTCCGGGTCTCTGGTATTGGAACGCTGCGGACGCTTCGGCAACGCACGTCCAGGCGGCCAATGCCTGGCACAATGGTAACCGACCGACTGACGTCAATTCAGACGGGCTGACCACACCCATCGATGCTCTGATGATCATCAACCATATCAACACATCCAACAGTACCGTTTTGCCCTCTCATCCTCCAACGGAGCCGTTGATTGACGTGACGAATGATGGATTTATCACTCCACTCGATGCGCTTCAAGTCGTGAATCGTCTCAATCAGCCGCCGGGCGGCGGCGAGGGAGAAGCGGCAGGGCTGACGATGGCGGCCGTGGCACCGATCCATCGCCGGCCGACGAAATCTTCGTTCTCTGAAGGGTCCCTGTTCGCCATCGACGCATCATCGTTAAGTGCGTTACGTCCATTGGATGGCCTGCGTTCGGAGCAAGCGTCGTCCGACGCGGGAACGACCAACGGTTCTCTCGACCGTCCCTCCGATGAAGCGTGGGCCCGATGGGCCTGGCTGCGTGGTCTTGACTATTAAGCAAGGTGGCTCGCCCGTTCGTCGCTTGGGTGATGGCTTCGCCTCGTGCTTCCCTCGATCGCCGGATCGCCTTGTACCGACGCCTCGGCAAAGACCCGTCCTTGGCCGTGACCGTGGGATAAGGGCAGGCGTTGCCGCGTTCCTTCAAGCCACGGATACGTTCGTGGGGACCGGACCCTGCAAAACGAGTTTCTCCCGGATTCCCCGTCTGGCCGTCCCGGGTATAGTAGGTGAGGTATCTTTCGGCCGGTCGGTTTGCCGAGAGGAGTGAGGCGGCCGACTTCGAAATCGACGGGACCGGGTGGATGGCCAACGAACAGCGGCCGATTGTGATAGGGATTACCGGCGCCAGTGGTGCCGTCTACGCGCGCCGGTTGCTGGAATTCTTGCTCGAAGCAGGGCATTCGGTCCATCTGGCGATCAGCACGTCCGGAGCGACGGTCTGGCATCACGAACTCGGTGATCGTCTGGCGCCTGGTCGATTAGAGCCCGACCAGCTCGGTTTGCGTGTCGAGCCATCGCGATTGGACCAGCTGCATTGCTTCTCGGCGAGCGACTATCTGGCACCGATGGCCAGCGGTTCGTTCTTGACGGCCGGCATGGTCATTTGCCCGTGTTCCGGGGCGACGCTTGGCGCGATCGCTCACGGCACGAGCAGTAATCTGATCCAACGCGCCGCGGACGTTCAGTTGAAAGAACGCCGCCGGCTGATCGTGGTGCCTCGCGAGACGCCTCTCTCTGTGGTGCATCTGGACAACATGAAGCGAGTTTGTGAGGCGGGCGCTGTCGTGCTGCCGGCCATGCCAGGGTGGTATCATGGGGTGTCGCGCGTCGAAGATCTTATCGACTTTATCGTGGCCCGCATTCTCGACCAACTGGAATTGGATCATGCGCTGTTTGCCCGATGGGGTAGTCTCGACACGGGGGCGGTGGATTAATGTGGCAGCGGACCGTGCAACTGTTGGAGATGATCCGCTTCAGCCACACGGTATTTGCATTGCCGTTCGCGCTGTTGGCGTCAGTCATTGCGTGGCGTCTGCCCGGGCCCGACGGACGTCCCGTTGACTTCACCTGGTTCAGTCTCCTTGGGATTCTCCTTTGCATGGTCTTTGCCCGTAGCGCTGCGATGGCGTTCAATCGAGTGGTCGATCGCAGTCTCGACGCAGGCAATCCGCGAACAGCCGATCGCCACCTGCCAGGCGGTCAGGTTCGCGTCTCGACGGCCGTTGTCTTTACGGGGACGATGAGCGTCGGTTTCGTAGCCTCGACACTGTTGTTTCTTCCCAATCGTTTGCCGCTCATCTTAGCGCTTCCCGTTCTGGCGTTTCTCCTGGGTTACAGCTACGTGAAACGCTGGTCGGCTGCGGCTCATTTCTGGCTCGGCGCCGCCCTGATGCTGGCTCCGATCTGTACGTGGATTGCAGTTCGCGGTCAGGCCGTTCTGGCTGACCCGCCGGATGCCTGGCCGGCCCTGTTGCTCGGTTTGGCCGTGTTCTTCTGGGTTGCCGGGTTCGACATCATTTACGCCTGCCAGGACGTCGCGTTCGACCAACGGGCCGGATTACACAGCGTTCCGGTCAGTCTGGGCGTGCGGGGTGCACTGCGGTGCGCCGCACTGTGTCATCTCGGCATGTTGGTCCTGCTCTGCTTGCTTCCGCTAAGTTCGCTGTGGGGCGGGCCGGCCCTGCCGCTCGGATGGATCTACTGGTTGACATTGGCGGCCGTTGCGGGACTTCTGATCTACGAGCATTCCGTTGTCCAACACGACGATCTGACGCGCGTCAACGTGGCCTTTTTTCAGCTCAATGCCGTCATCAGCATCGGCCTGTTCGTGATGGTAACGATCGATATGATTGTCTAGTTGGTAGGTTCGGTTTATGGACCGTGCGTCCCGGTTCGATCGGCCATTCCGCGGAACGTTGGAAAATTCGTTCTTGGAAGAGACGGAAGATGTTACAGTTTCTCTGAGGGACGCGTGGACCGGCCGCGGGACCCATAACGGACGCCGAGACGGGTTGGAGTGAAGGGGACTGGGACCGATGACACGGAGTTTTTCTGTTGGAGCGGTTGCGCTGGCCGCGTACCTGGGGCTGTTCAGCGGTTGCGATACGTCAACGGCCGAGCGGTCGTCGATCCCGCCGGAGCAGAATGCGACGAACGGCGCGTCGGCGTTGCCTCGCGAAGTCGGCCCGACGACCGGGGTGACCGAGCCGGATTCCCCGCCCGCTCCTTCGGTGGAGAAGTCGGTGGATGCTGGGGCGGCAATGCCCGACCAGAGCTCCGCCGTCGATCGTGTCTCGTTGGATGCGGACCTCGTACGTCAGTTTGCTGACCTGGCCAGCGACGCGGCCGTCGAGCGCGCCGCGGCCGCAGAGTCGTTGGAGCAGGCTGGGCAGGCCGCCTACCATCAAGCGCTGGCCGTCCTTTCATCCGATCCATCGGCCGACGACGTGGCTCGCCGGGGCGCCATGCGGTTCCTGGTCGGCCGAGTGCCGCCGTCCGATCGACGGGCCATCGAATGTGTCTCTTCATCGCTCACCGATTCGGATGTCGCATTGCGGCACACGGCGTTGCAGGTCGTCGAGCGACTGCCGGACGAGCAGGCCATCGTCAGCCTACCCGGGTTGCTTGCAATGGCCGGTGATACGGGGGACAGCGACACCTATCGCGAGAAGGCCATTCATGCGATCGCCGATCTGGGCCGCCTGGCTGAGACTGCGGCCGGAGAGCTGGAGAGTCTGGCCACGTCGACGGCCGGATTGCGTGTTCGCCGAGCCGCCTTCTACGCGTTATCCAAGGCCGCGGAACCAGCGCGGGCCGAGGCGTTTTTTGTCGCCCAGATCAAGGCCAATTCTGAACCCGAGCTGCGTCGCCTGGCCGCTCGCTGGTTGGCCGAGGTGGCCACGAACGATGCTTGCCTGACGGCGCTGGTCTTGGCGATGAACGATTCGGAAAAGGAAGTTCGCCGAGCGGCCAGTGATGCCCTGTTGAGCATCGGTCGGCCGGCCGTGGCGCCGTTGGTTGAGGCACTCGGATCGCCCGAGCGACAATTGCGTCGGTACGCCATCTTCACCTTGGGCAAACTGGGTCCGTTGGCCGAACCGGCGGTGGGGCCGTTAGAGAAGCTGACCGACGATGCGGATCCCGAGCTGAGCGAATTGGCCCGCGTGTCGATTCGACTGATCCGCCGCCAATAGCAGCTTCCCGAGTCCCCTGGGGCTCAGCATGTGGACATCCGGTTAATCGCCGCCTAGACTCAACGGTCTATCTTGCAGCCGGACCCGGCTACGATTCCATTGTCCATGACCTCCCATTGGCAGGGCCATTATGCAGCTTCGATCGACGAGTTATCAGTCCAGCCTGGAGGCGATCCGCGAGAAAATCGAACAGGGACAGCGGTTGTCCTTCGACGACGGTCTGTATCTGTTTGATCCGGAAGTTCCGTTGCACGAATTGGGCCGACTTGCGAATTTGGTACGAGAACGCATCAATGGCAATGTGGCCTTCTACAATCTCAACTCGCACCTGAATCCGACGAACGTCTGTATCTATCGATGCAATTTCTGTGCCTTTCGTGCCGATCTCCGCGATCCGAAGGGCTATGCGATGGATGACCGGCAGATCCTGGCACGGGGCGCTGAAGCCGTGGCTGCCGGGTGCACGGAAATGCACATTGTCGGCGGTTTGCATCACCAGCGCGACTATGACTGGTACGTCAATATCCTTCGGATCTTGCACGATGCCTACCCTGATCTGCACTTGAAGGCATGGACGGGAGTCGAGATTAACTGGTTCGAACACCTGGCGGGCAAGTCGGTCGGTGAGATCCTGGCCGAACTCAAGGAAGCCGGCCTGGGCAGTATGCCGGGAGGAGGTGCAGAGATCTTCCACCCAGATGTGCGCGACAAGATCTGCGAGCACAAGGCGGACGCGACCAAGTGGCTGGAAATCCATCGAACGGCCCACCAGCTGGGTCTGCCGACAAATTGCACAATGTTGTACGGACACCTGGAGGAGCCGTACCACCGCGTTGACCACCTGGTTCGGCTACGCGAATTGCAGGACGAGACGGGCGGTTTTCAGACGTTTGTGCCGTTGGCGTTTCATCCGGAAAACACGGGGCTGGCACACCTGAGGAAACCGTCTTCGCTGACCGATTTGCGAGTGATCGCCGTGTCGCGTCTGATGCTCGATAACATCCCGCACATAAAGGCATACTGGATCATGCTGGGACTGGGTACGGCTCAGCTGGCCCTGTCCTATGGCGCCGATGATCTGGACGGGACCGTGCGACAGGAGCTTATCTATCATGACGCGGGTGCGAAGACGCCCGAGGTGATCTCGACGGCGGAAATCCAACGTTTGATCATCGCCGCGGGAAGGCAGCCGATCGAGCGTGACACGCTTTACCGCCGGGTGATTCGGGACGCGGCCGACGCGGCACAGTGGACGCTCGGCTCTGACCTGCAGGCCAGCGTGAAGTAACCGCCCGGCGTTCCGTTCCTCCATGCCGAAGAAGCTTTCGGTCACCGAGCCCGATCAGCTCTGTTGGCCGTCTTCTTGGTCCGGTGTCCTGGCTCAATAGGCGACGGTTGGCAACTGGTATTTCACCGCTCCGTCGACGATGACCCAGGCAGCTCGGCCCTTCATCGGTCGGCCGTCGAAGGGCGTGTTCCGGCTGCGCGACCGACTTTCATTGGCTGAGAAACGCCAGGAGACGGAAGGATCGATGATCGTGATATCGGCGGCCGCCCCTGGTCGCAGAGTGCCCTTGTCGAGCCCCAGCGCTCGTGCCGGGTTTAGAGTCAGTTTCGCGATGGCAGAGGGCCAATCGAGGTGGCCCGGTTCAATCAGTTCGGTAATCACCAGCGGGAGAGTTGTCTCCAGATGCGCCATGCCAAACGGGGCTCGATCAAGCTCCTGCAGCTTCTTCTCCGAAGCGCGCGGCGCGTGGCAACTCGAGATTACATCGATCGTACCGTCGGCCAATCCTGCCAGGCAGGCCTCGACGTGTTCGCGTGGTCGCAAAGGTGGGTTGATTTTGTGATTCGCGTCGAATTGGCGCAGCAACTCGTCGGTAAGGGTAAAGTGAGCGGGGCAAATCTCGGCGGTCGCCTTCACCCCACGCGCGCGGAACCTGCGGATGAGATCGACACTGCCGGCCGCCGAGACGTTCATCAAGTGAAACCGGGCACCGGTCGACTCGGCCATTCGCAAGTCACGTGCTACCATCACCTCTTCGGCATCCGCCGGCATTCCGGTGAAGCCGAGCACCATCGAGGTGGCGCTCTCACTACTGTGTCCGTCGCAGTGTCGCTCTACAACTACCGCTTATTGCG
>CAYNDU010000219.1:0-8967 GCA_964395615.1 uncultured Pirellulaceae bacterium
AGGGGGGCAGGAGTCAATTGTGCGAAGCACCCTACGGGCCGCTCCGGCAATTGACTCCTGGCCCCCTTACTCTAACCTCGAACCCCTTGTCGCATGATATGTCATAAGCTGCCCCCCCCTTGTCGGCGTCCGGAATCCTCGGTTGTTGCCAACGGTTCATTCTTGATACAATGACAACCGTTTGAGACAGCGACATCCGGTCGTTGACGCGTGCGAGAAACCGCCCGACGCGATACCCCCATCGCCCATTCCCACCCCTGCCCATCGTCGGACTTGAATCGGGAGAGACCGCGTGAATTCGAGACCATGTTCGTCGCGTTTGCCGTCGTTCCTGCAATCGCTCTTCGTCCTAATCTGGATAACCACCGGGACAGACGTTTCCTGGGCGACCGCGCCGGAACAGGAGCATTACTGGTGGCAGGACGAAATGCGCCAGGTTGCGGCCGCTCTGAGCATGGCCGAGTCGGGAAGTGTCGCTCGGTGGCCCAGGATGACCGTGGCAGCCGGGGCAGCGACCTTGCCGCTACCGTTGGCCGACTCGACCGTTACGTGTGACGGCCGGTTGGACGAGCAGGCCTGGCTGCACGCAACGTCCTTTCCGGTCGGCCCAATCTTTGACAGATGGGCCGACGGCCCGTTCGAATTGCGAGTCAGCGTCTGCCGCGATCGGAATCGCGTCTACGTGGCCGTCGACAGTCCTCGCAGCCTGGCCGGATTGGGGGCAATGACAGCGGATGCCGAACTTTTTCGATTGAACGGACGCCCGTTTCGACTGGGATTGCCGGAAGTGACGACGGCGAATGTCGGCATGACCGACGCCGGACACCACATTGTTGAATGGTCGGCTCCCATCACCAGTCAGGTGAAGTTGACCTTCCCCGTCGAGATGATTCGGCGGCGAGAGGGGAAGTTGCCTTCCGGGCTCAGGCATCTTGGTCTGGACCGAGTCGTTTCGGGCGGCGCGTCTCGTGACTATCGCAAGCCATCGTTGTGGCTCGAGCCGATTACCATCTCTTTGTTGCCGGACGGTATGGCCGTACAGATACAGTCGGAACTCAGACGCAACGAATCGAGCGAGGGCGGATCGGGCCGACAGTCGAGCGTCGACCTGCGAATGCGCGTCACGGTTGGAGGTGAGCAAGAGGAAGCGACGCATCAACCGATGGAGGTCATCGCTTCGGGTGGCGTCGTCGTTCCCTTCCACTGGCAGCGCAAGGGAACGGAGAAGACCTATTTCCTGAAGGGGTTTTGCTACCGGGCTGATGCGGCTGCCGCGGTTCGGAGCGTTCGTCGGACCGCGCAACGATTGACGCCAGGCTCCAGTGCATCCGATCTTGGTGCGTCCTGGCAACGCGAGGTCGACCGATTGGAGCAATTGGCCGGAGAAATTTCACCGCTCGATGTACGGAGTCGGAGTCTCTACTGCCAGGCCCGCCGACTGCGCAGTGATGTTCACAGGACGTTGCTCGACGCACCGTTGCTGTTGGTGAAGCGGCATCCCTATTTTGCCGGTCACATCTACGACGACTACTACACGTGGCACCCCGGAGGCGGTATTTACGTCGTCGAAAACCCTTCGGCACCGATCGACGATCACCGTGTGCGGCCGATCATTGACGGCGAAACGAACGAGACACTTGGCAACGGAGTCTACCGTGATCCCGATCTGTCGTGGGACGGTCGGCGCCTGGTGTTTGCGTACCGTCCGAACGATCAGAGTGTCACAAGTATCTATGGAATCAACGTCGACGGGTCTAAGCTGCATCGCCTGACAAAGAGCGACGAGTACAGCGACATTACTCCGGCCTTCCTTCCGGACGGTCGCATTACGTTTACCTCCACGCGTCCTCGGGCACTGGTGCCCTGTTTCAATTCCGGCGTCGATACTCTGCACACGATGAACGCCGATGGCTCGAGCATCCACAGTGTCTCGGTTAACAACGTCAACGAGTTTGATCCGTCCGTGTTGGCGGATGGGCGGATTCTGTATGGGCGGTGGGAATACGTCGACAAGACGGCCCTGTATATGCAGAGTCTTTGGACCATGCTACCCGACGGCACGATGGAGGAGGCCTGGTTTGGTAACAACCTGGCGCGTCCGACCGCGATTCTCGACGCGAGGCCGGTCCCCGGCAGTTCGCAAGTCGTTGCTTCGCTTACGCCCCACAACGGTCAGGCCGTCGGTGCCATTGGAATGATTGACGCGACCAAGGGAAAGAATTCGTTGCGGGCGATTTCAAACTTTACGCCGGAATACCCGGTTGAAATGGACCAGGGGCTGCGGTCTGGGCCGAGCGACCCCTGGGCAATTTCGAGTGACGATGTGCTCATCAGCAACAATGCGATCGGAGCGCACGCGATCATCGAATTGGTCGACCGATTTGGCTGTCGCGATCTCATCGCGTGTGATCCCCAGATCTCGTGTTACGCCCCGATGTTGGTCCGCAGCCGACCGACTCCACCCGAGGTTGCGCGGCGCGTGACGAGTGATGAGACGGGCGAGTTCTTTCTAGTGGACGTGTACCGCGGACTGACGGGCGTTGAGCGAGGGTCGATCAAACGGCTCAGAGTCCTGGAGGAGACGGCCCGTACAAGTGGCATTCCTAACGGCGGGCGTTGGTGGAACCAGGCCTTTCTCGTCAGCTGGCAGGGCGCCTACACCGTGAAAAACGTACTGGGGACTGTGCCCGTACATCCGGACGGGTCGGCTCGCTTTCGCGTGCCCGCCGGTCGCGCGGTCTACTTTGAAGCCCTCGATGCACAGGGGCGAGAGGTGCAACGAATGCGTACGTTCGTACAGGCTGCGCCCGGGACCACTCGGTCCTGTGTTGGCTGTCACGAAGATAAGCGGACGGCACCGCAACTCGACCATACTCCTCAAGCCTTGCTCGTACCGGCCGCAGAGTTGGAGGCCGAGTCGTGGGGGTCGGGGTACATTGACTATGCCAGCATGATTCAGCCCGTCCTGGACCGTCATTGCGTTTCCTGTCACGGAGGTGCCGAGGGAATCGCCGCCGGAATCGATCTGTCGGGCGGCTGGACGTGGGCGTTCAACATCAGTTACGAAACTCTGATCAAGCACCGGCTGACGGGGTTCCTGAATTGTCATAATTCCAGTACGCACACATCCGAGCGACTGCCTCCCTATACCATCGGTTCCGGTGCAGCACCCCTGGCCGACACGTTGATGAATCGCTGCAAGTACCTTCCCGGAGCGGATCGTGATCTGTTGTTCGCCTGGATGGACACAAACAGTAATTACTACGGGACGTGGGATTACAGTCCCCACGCCACGTGCGACGCTATCCTCAAGTTGCGCCAACCGTTGACGCGAATGATGTCCGAGGCCGGGTGCATGAATTGCCATCAAGACGGGTTCATCGGCAACGATTGGGTCAATCTCCAGAAACCCGAATGGAGCCGCATCCTGCGAGCGCCGCTCGCCGCCGGCGAAGGACTCGGCGTGGCGTTCTGCCGCAATCGGAAAGCTCGCAACGGGTATCCCCTGGTCACTCAGGCGACTCAGCCACCCGATGTTGTTAAGCCGGGGATGCAGCCCGAGTGGGATCCCAGCGGCGAGGTGCGGGTGAGTTTTCGGTCGACAAATGATCCCCATTATCAGCAGATTCTGAGTGCCATTCTCGGTGCGCGGGCCGAGGCGTTGGCAACTCCGCGCATCGACATGCCGGGCGCCGAGATCCTACCGGGCCTCTGCCGCCTGCAGCAACCTGTGAACGTGCCCGATCACCCGGCGATGTTGAAGGCCACCATCGACACGGAAGAGCGAGTCGTACTCAATTGGCAGCTCGATGCCGTAACGATTGGCTTGGAGTATGAAGTGTACCGCGGTGACCGATCACGTTTTTCGCCCGAGCCCGGGACGTACATCGGGCTGACCACCGCCGGACGGTTCGTCGACTGCGACGCGCCGGCCGGAGAACAACATTATGCGCTGGTTGCAGCCTTCGGCGATCAGCGCAGCCAACCGGTATGGGCAACGATCGTCGTTCCCGTGCCCAAAGCCCCTGAAGCTCCGGGGAAGCTGACGACCGAGTCGTTTCCCGGGCGAGTACGGCTCAGCTGGTCTCCGCCGACAGGGTCCGTGTCTCGCTATGACGTTTATCGGACAAACGACAGCGGGAATACGGTCTGCCTGACCCGCGAGCCGATAACCAGTACGGTCTATAACGATGCTCGTGTTGAACCGGGTCGACGATATGATTATCAGGTTCGCGCCGTAAGTCGGCAGGGTCTTGAAAGCGAGCCGTCACCAAATGCGCTGGCCGAACCTCGGCCGTTCGAACATGATCCGGTCTTCGAAATGGACCTGACAAATGGGCCGACGGGTCGTTGCCTGGACGGGACGAAGGTGGTCGCCAAGCTTGCCGGGAAGGCTCGCGTTGTAAAGAACACGATCGAACTGGGCGAGGCAGGCTGGGCATCGTTCGAGCACGTTCCGTTCTTCGATATCTCGACACCGTTCAGTTTCGAATGCTGGGTCCGGATCGACCGCGAGTCACAAATGCCCGTGTTGATGTGTGCGGGCAACTATCAGCACAATGGCTGGTTTCTGCAGCGGTTCGGAAGCGGCTGGCGGTGGCACCTGGCTCCCGTCAGTTGCGATGGAGGCCACCCCGTCGTCGGCGAATGGACGCACCTGGCAGGCGCCTACGACGGAGAAATGGCCCGGTTGTTTCAGGACGGCGAACAAGTCGCGGCCGTTCGCTGTCCCACCGCTCCCTCTCCCGCCCGGTCGCCGCTCATGCTAGGCCAGTATTCCCGTCGACAATCGGTGTACCAGGTCCAGGGCGCTCTGGGCGGCGTGCGCCTTTACCAGCGAATACTCGGCGCCGAAGAAATAGCAGCCCGTTTTCAAAAAGGGCCGCCTGAATAGAGATCACCAGGTTTTCTGGCTGGGCGTTGTTTCGAGTTACGTAACACCCCACCATTTTAATATCAAGACGCCGGTCAACCCGCCCAGCCCCATGCACAGTGATTGGACCGAGTAGGTGCGGTAGAGGACCTGGGGAGGAACCTGGTGCAGCCGGCTCAGAAGCCAGAAGAAACTCGAGTTGGCATGAATCACGCACAGACTCCCGGCGCCGATTGACGCGACAGCCAATTCGGGTGAGAGACCTAACGAGCCGAGCATGGACGCAACGACGGATGAACTGGTCACCATGGACACGGTCAAAGACCCGGTGGCCGTTGTCAGGGCCATCGCGAGCAAGAACGGGAAGAGAATCGACGGGAGCTGAAGCCCCGCGAAGGCCGTGGCGATCGAATCACCAACGCCAACTGCCTTGATCACTCCTCCGAATCCGCCGCCCGCGCCTGTGATCAGTATTACGACCGCCGATTTTTCGATCGCTCGTTCAACGACTCTGTTCAAGCCGTTCAATCGCTCGCCTCGGCGCAGAAGAAATGTCGCCGCGGCGACTCCCAACAACAGAGCAACCACGGGCGTGCCGAGAAAACGGGTTGCGGCGCTCCAGTAGGAAGTCGACTCCTTGTCGATGAATGCACCGATCCCGATGAGGATGAGTGGCAACATGATGGGAAGGAACGAGCTGGCCGTTGAGGGGCTTCCGCCGGGTGCTTCTTTTCGAGACTCCTGAGAGTGCAACTGCGACTGCAGCTGTTTGTCGTACGGTAACGTGACTCGGCCGCAGTAGAAGACGGCCCAGGCCAGCCCGCCAAGCATGGCGCACGCGGCGACCAAGAGGTTCAACATCAACACTCGACCGAGATCGGCATGCAGGATACCCGCCGAAGCAATCGGCCCGGGCGTTGGAGGCAATAACGCGTGACTGGCCGTCAGGCCGGCAGTCAACGAGAGACCAACCACCAGCACTCCCCTCCGACCGCGAACTGCCAGTACCTCAAGTACGGGCTTGAGCATGATGTACGCCACGTCGACAAACGCAGGAATCGACACGACGTAACCGGTGATGCCCATCGCCAAAGGAAGACGCTTGCGACCGACCGCTCCGAGAATCGTCTTGGCGATTTTAAGCGTGGCGCCCGTATCGCCCAGTAACTCGCCGATGACGGCGCCCAATACGATGACCACGCCAATCCATTTCAGTGTACCGCCGAATCCTCCAAGGAACGACTCGATCACCGCTTCCGGTTGCAGCCCGGTCCCCAGCCCGTAGGCGACGCTACAGGTAACCAACGCCAAGAAAGGGTGAATCCGGAAGCGTATGATGGCTAAGAGCAGGGCAACGAGTGCCACCAGAAGTATTTCAATCGGACCCATGCGCGAATTGGCTCCTTGCGCGGACCGTACTCGAGCGGGACGCTCCGTTCGTTTCGGTCGGCGGTCGAGCGAGATGGTGGGGATTCAGCTACACCGTATGCTTCCGCGACCGCCGGTGTCAATCAGGGTGACACTTCACTGGCCCGGCCATGGCGTCTCGCACGCCGCGATTCGAAAAATTGGCTCGAATCCACCCGATCAACATTGAGACCATGTCGAGGAGGATCGGCTTCCCCGCAAGAACTGCATCTCACCTGGAATCGTTTCCAATCTCTCGCGAGATGCCTTGAAAAGGGCTAGAATGGCTCACCGGTCCGTCGCCGTGCGTCTTGCCCGGACTTCATGTTGTGTTCGTATCCGAGAGTTCCCATGCGGGTGAATATTATGAGACGATTCTTGTTCGGCCTTCTTGCGATTGCACCTTCCGGCTTTCTGTTGTCATGGGTCGAGGCGGACGACGATCTGGTCATCGCCGATTTCGAGTCCCAGGTCTACGCCGGCTGGACGGCCGAAGGCGAGGCCTTCGGCAGCGGGCCGGCTCGAGGCACACTGCCCGGACAAATGCACGTCAGTGGGTTTCTCGGAAAAGGCCTCGTCAACTCCTTTCTCCCGGGCGATCGTGCGCGAGGATCGCTCACCTCGGCGCCCTTGACGATCGAGCGTGACTACTTGAACTTCCTGATTGGGGGTGGCATGCATCCCGGTAAGACCTGTATCAACCTGTTGATCGAGGGAAAGGTGGTGCGCACGGCCACCGGACCCAACGATCGGCCGGGCGGAAGTGAACGGTTGGACTGGTCCAGCTGGGACGTGCGAGAGCTCAGGAGTCGCAAGGTCGTGCTACAGATCGTTGATGATGCCACCGGCGGCTGGGGACACATAAACGTTGATCAAATCGTCCAAAGTGATCAGCGGGCAAAACCGCAGGTCAGCGAGCAATCGCGAGAACTGGTCATCGATGCGAGGTATCTGTTGTTTCCGATCGATAACGACGGCCGTTCCTGTCGTATGCAGATCGTAATTGATGGTGCGGTCATTCAGAATTTCGACATTAATCTCGCGGCGGACGACGTGGATTGGTGGGCGTTTCTGGACCTCTCGCGATACGCCGGAAAGACGGCGACGTTGCAAGTCGACAAGCTGCCGACGGAATCGAAGGGCCTTGACCGAGTGGCGGCGTCGAATTCCGTGCGGCACACGCAGGAACTGTACAACGAAACGCTGCGCCCCCAGCTTCGATTCAGCCAGATGCGCGGCTGGAACAACGATCCGAACGGGATGGTTTACTACGACGGCGAGTACCATTTCTTTTGGCAAAGCAACCCGTTTGGGCCTAAGTGGGCCAACATGTTCTGGGGACACTCCGTCAGTACGGATCTCGTGCACTGGACGGAACTGCCAGTCGCCCTGTATCCACGTGTGATGGCGGTCGACAAGTGTTTTAGCGGCAGTGCCCACGTTGATCAGAATAACTCGGGCGGCTGGCAGTCCGGCAACGATAAGACCCTGGTCGCGGCGTTTACCGACACCGGTTGCGGTGAAGCGCTGGCGGTCAGCACGGACCGTGGGCGGAACTGGGAGTATATCAAGGAGAACCCGGTAATTGACCATAACGGACGCGATCCGAATCTTCTCTGGTATGAACCGGGGAAACACTGGGTCATCGCCGTCTATGACATTGAAGAAAAACACCGCTATATCGCTTTCTACAAGAGCACGGACCTGAAGAATTGGGAACGTACAAGTCGAATCGAGGGTTTTCACGAATGCCCGGAGCTGTTCGAACTGCCCGTCGACGGCGATCCGAGCCACAAACGGTGGGTCCTCTTTGCAGCGGATGCCAGGTACTTCGTCGGTACGTTTGATGGTGAGCGGTTTACGCCTGACCACGAAGAAAAGTACCGTCTGCACTACGGTCCCTACTATGCCTCCCAGTGCTTCAGCCAAGCGCCGAACGGTCGCGTGATCCAGATCGGTTGGGCCCGAATTAATATGCCTGGGATGCCTTTCAACCAGGCCTTCAGCCTGCCGACTGAGTTGACATTGAAGACCACGTCCGATGGTGTGCGTCTGTGTGCCGAACCGATCCGGGAACTTGACACCCTGAGAGGTGAGCCGCGGACGGTTAACGGGACCGAACTCGCGCCGGACCAGCCGCTGCGTTTGAACGTCGAGGGACAGCTGTTCGATGTTCTTGTCCGGGTACGTCCGGGTCAGGCAAGAGAAATCTCGTTTGGCTTCGGCACAAACGTGCTGGTCTATCACACCGAGGAGGCCCGGCTCGATGACATGCCCCTGTCCCTTGATGACGGTCTGCTCGAGTTTCGGGTGGTGATCGACCGGCCGATGGCGGAAGTGGTTGGGGGAGCCGGCCGAGTGTACAAGACGATCGGTCGTAAGGATGGTGGGCAGCCGATCAAAACGCTGGAGCTGACCGCGAAGGGTGGCTCGGCGCAGGTTGAGTCCATTCAGATCTTCCCGATGAAGTCGATCTGGAAGCGTTAAGGATCGCGTCCGTGCGCAAGGCATCATGATCGTTTTGGTCTTCATAGCCAGCGAGGATGCCAAATAGGCGACTGCGGACCATCTCCAGCGTCAAGTGAAGTGATCGGGATCGCGTCGTCAGTCCTCCAGATGCTGCGCAAAGCCCACGCTCAACTGCTCCTGCTCGTCCCACTGTCGAAAAATCAACAAGCCCGCATCCG
>CAYNDU010000220.1:0-8960 GCA_964395615.1 uncultured Pirellulaceae bacterium
CAGACTCGAACAGCAACCGCGGATGGGGCCGCGGCTCGGGACGTGTCAGCGGGAGACCACCGGCGCCGATCACGTAGTAGTATTTGCCCGCCATGCCGTATTTTTCGTCCACCGCAAAGCTGCCAACCGCCAATTCGACGTCTCGTAACGCTCGAAATCGTTCAAGCAACGTTAACGCCTCGGCTCGTCGACCTGTACGGGCATAGATATTGCCCAACAAGTAGAACGCCGACATAAAGCCCGGATCTCGCTGGATCACTTCTTCCAGGACCGGAGCCGCCTTGTCAAATTGATCCGTCTTGTGCAGCGCCTTTGCGTAACTGTAGGCAACGAAATTGTCCGTTTCATCCGCCGCGTAGACCCGTTCGAAAAATGCGAGAGCTTGCGCGGCGTCCCCTTGATACATGTAGACCATTCCAAGACAGAAAAGTGACGGGAGATGCTCGGCATCCTTGGCCAGAACGTTCTTAAATGACGTGATTGCAGACACGAGTATTTCCTGGCTGGAGCCGAGCTCCTGCTTCGCGTCTTTTTCGCCCGCCAGGTTTAGATAGGCAAGTCCAAGGTTGAACCGGGCAGCCAGCCAGTCGGGATGCATTTTCAGAACCTGATGAAACGACTCGGCGGCCTTGCCATATTCGTACCGTTCCATCAACGCAGCGCCCCGATTAAAGGCCCCGAGCGCTTTCGGAAAATCGGCCGGCAGTCGGCCCCCGGTCTCCCCATCCGCCTTTCCCGGCTCGACCTCATCCTGTTCGCCTCCGGCCCCCGAACCTCCGATGGCTGGACTCGTCGCAAGCCGTCGCTCATATTCTCCGGACGCTGCGAATGCGGAAGAAAACAGGGTCAGCATCAGGAGCACGCATATCGTTCGGCCCCGACCGACGATCCGTTCCGTGCGAAAGGGGGCGATGCGGAGACTCGGCATCATGGAGCCAGCAAACATGGTTCTTCCTCGAAAAGGAGTGAGGTCCTTACAGCGAGCAGGGACAAGCGACCGAGCGAGTCACTCCAAAAAGCCACGCACAATGTGGTTCATTCGTGCCCGCGACATCATTGTAGGATCTTGACCGTTGGCCGCAAACCGAGTTGACTTTCTAACTCGGCCGTTCGCGCCCAAGACCTCACCCGTCCTTGGGCCGGCAGCCACAATCGGTTGGAATGGAGAAGAGAAACATCCCGGCCCGGACCACTCGCCGACGCGGGAGATTCTACGGTGCAGGGGGGGTAACGTCGATGTTGGTCGACTGGTAATCTGAGCTCCACCGGTGCGGACTTTCATTGCAGATCGGTCGCCATCCTTGACCGGCCACTCAGTCCGCTTGTTCGAGTGCGGAGATTCGCTGTCTTCTGAGATCCGCAATTAAGGGGTCCGTGATATGAGCAGTCTGCAGATGAGTTCTCCGACCGTTGTGCACGGTTGGTTCATGCGTTGCGGTTTGAGTACTGCGGCCCAGTTGTGGATTCGAATCCTGATGGTGGCAGGAGTTGTCTGTCTTCCCAGGTCGGTCGCCGCACAAGTCGAGGCGGTGGCGGGTCAACCGTTCGGAGTGGCGCGCATCTCGCTTCCGCTTCCCCCCGAGGACGTCGGTTTGGCCACCGCTCCATCGGTGTACTCCGCCTCTGCTGCCGATGGCCGCGCGCTTTACCCGGCGTTCAGCCAGGGATTCCTCAGACGCCTGTTTGGCGATGGCGGCCCCCCGCCAGACAGGCTGACGGTCAGTTTCCTTTTTCGCGGTTCCCGTCCGTTTGACGTGACGGTTCGCACACCGACACCACAGATTGTCCGCGTAAATCCTCGCACGGTCGCGTCGAGAGTACAAAGCCGAATTCTCCGCCGCTGGTGGCTTGATTATAACGCCATGTTTCGAGAGCAGATGCGGTCAGAGGATCATCCGCCGATTGTGGCCACCTACTTGACCGCCATGTTGGCACGCCGATTGAACCTGCCTGCTCCGTTTGTATCACGTTGGACGAGTGGCGAAGACGTGTCCGAGACGCGGCACAGTCTGGAAATCATCGCTGGGCTTGAGCGACGGCGGATAGACAGGTTACGGGAAGTCGTGGGTGGCTCAGGTTCCGGACCCGCTGTTGGACCCGATGCGGACACGCTGTTACCGATTCCCGACGGACCTCGTTGGCGCGCTCCGCAAGCGGAACCGGCCAACGACACCGTCGAGATCGAGGCCATCGCGGGACACGTTCCCGAGGAATGTCTCTACGTTCGATTCGGCAGCTTCTCGAATTACCTGTGGTTGGATGATCTGCTCCGGCAGTACGGTGGCGACCTGTCCAATCTGATCACCGCGCGCGGCTTTCGTCCTAATCTGAGCGAGCGAATTCAGAACCAACTGGCCGTCAAGCAGTCGGCGCTGGCGAAGATACTCGGTCCGCAAGTGATTAGCGATATGGCGTTGATTGGACGTGACACGTTCATGCGGGAAGGTGCTGCGGTCGGGATCTTGTTCGAGGCTCGTATTCCCGTATTGGGCGTCGATTTGAGTCGGCAAAGAGCCGACGCGCTGCAGCGGGAGAAGGAACGCGGAGCTACTGAGGAGAGGATTCAGATTGCAGGACACCCGGTTTCGTTCGTTTCGACGCCCGATAATCGGTTGCGTTCATTCTACGCCGTCGACGGGAATTACCATCTTGTGACGACGTCACGGGCCATTGTGGAAAGATTCTACGCCGCAGGGCAAGGGGATCGACCATTGGGAGCGAGCCCTCAGTTTCGTGCCATTCGAGCGACGGTTCCCGGCGATCGAGGTGACACGCTGTTTACCTTCCTCTCGTCGGCTTTCTTTCAGGGACTGCTCAGTCCTCAATACCAGATCGAGCTGAGTCGCCGATTAACGGCGGTCACGGAAATGGAGGCCATCAAGATGGCCCGGTGGGCAGCGCGAACTGAGGGAATTGTCGCGGAGTCACCCGACCATCTGATCGCTGCCCAGTTGTTGCCCGTTGGGTTCGGACAACGATGCGACGGTAGCGGGCCAATAATCGCTGGCGACCAGATGATTGATTCGCTGCGTGGAGCCGAGGGCAGCTTCCTGCCCGTTCCGGACGTTCGGCTGCGAGGTGCCAGCCGTCTGGAAGTTGAACGATACGAGGCGCAGGCGGCCGAGTTTACTCAACAGTGGCGCCGGATGGATCCGATTTATGTCGCCGTTCGGCGCGAACCGGTGGAAGGGGTCGACGGACGCGAACGCATCCGGATCAACGCGAGCGTCGCCCCCTTGGATGAAACCAAGTATGGCCGGTGGATGTCCGTGCTCGGCGAGCCGACCACTCGCCGCCTGGTCTTTCCAGAGAGCAATATTGTTTCGCTCGAAGCGTCGTTAAGGGGAGGGTTACTGTTGCCGCAGGTGCCCGCGCACACCATGTTCCTTGGGATCCTGGACCATGTCCCTCTGACGGAACCGGATCCGACCTCATTGCTCAAGTTAATCTCCATCGTCCGGACGACCCCAGGTTACCTGGGCGCGTGGCCGAAACCGGGTTTTCTCGATTCGCTACCGTTCGGACTTGGCGGGCAAGCCGATGCCTACGGGTTTTCTCAGATGTTGTTTGGAGTATGGCGATGGCAAGGCAAGGGCTTTTCGATGCTGTCATCGGACAAGAGCATTCTGGCGCACGCCGCCCAAACCGTATCCATCGAAGATGGAGCGCCGCCGGCTCAGGTACGAATCGCAATCGGCGATTTGTCTCGCGCCAGATTTGCTCGGTGGATCGATGCGATGGAATACGAGCGAGCCAGGCAATCGTCCGTCGGCAACGTCCACTTCATCAATCTTCTTGAACAGCAATTGCGCGTGCCGCAGTCCGATTCTCAACGGGTTGCCCGGGACTTGCTGAATGCCGATTTGGTTTGCCCATTGGGCGGAACGTACCAGTTGATCCAGCGTGGCGATTCACGGGTATGGCATTCCAACGCCTGGCCCGACGGACTCAGATATGAGTTGGCTGCCGACTACCACGCGACCGTGCTCCGTTGGTTTCGGGGACTTCGTGCACGAATGACCAAGACCGAGGACAGTTTGCACTTTCAAGCCGTGGTGGAAATGCAACGGGTGGCGCCCGATGGTCAAGAGAGCCCATCGGTCACCGTGAAACCCGGCGGCTTGGACACACCCGCTCCGCGCAATTAGGCGGCCCGCCCCAAAGGTGCATTGACAAACGTCCGCGGAAGATCGAAAACGGGTACCGGTTGGCCGGCCCGACGTTCCATCGGCGCCGTGTTAAAGACACCTGCAACGAGGCCGCTTTGGCCAACAAAGAGTTTGCGACCGCCGACCCGTGCGGCCGTTCTCCGAACCGACACCTTGGATTGCCCGTGATCAATTCCTTATCGAAACTCCTCTTCCTCGCCTATTGGGTCGTCCTGCCGGTCGGCTCCGTCGCTGGGCAATCGCTGACATCCAAATTGCTCACCGAGGACCCTCTCAGTCTAGCGCAGGATGCTCGTTCGAGCGGAGACGCTATCCGAGGGGCCATTCTTTTCCCTAAACAAGAGATGCAATGTTCGAAGTGTCATGCGCTGGGCCAACTGACGCTTCTCGGCCCCGATTTATCGCGGATCGACGGCGAAGTAACCGATCAACAACTGGTCGAATCACTATTGACGCCGGGAAAAGTCATCAAGAAAGGTTTCGAGACGGCTTCGGTTGTGACTCGGTCGGGACGCGTTCTGACGGGACGCGTGGTAGAACGGACGGAGCAACACCTCGCGTTGCGCTCCGATACCGACGGGAAGCGGTTACTGACAATCAATCCGGCCGACATCGAAGCATTCGAGCCGCTGCAAAAATCCGCGATGCCCGATAATCTGCCGGACCAGCTGAAGAACCGACAGCAGTTTCTGGATCTCGTCCGTTACCTCATGGATATGAAATCTGCCGCTGACCGGATGAACGGCAATGCTGCGATGCGGCCGACCGGTGGAGGTGTGCTTCCCGACGAACTTGAGGGGATTGTCCTGTTCAACCGACTGATGTGCGTTGCCTGTCACCAAAATGACCTGGTGGCGACGCGATTGCCGGAACGGCAGGGGCCCAATCTAGTCCACGTTGCCCGGCGACTCGACCCGGCTTACCTGGAACGTCACATTCTCGACCCGTTCGCCGACAAACCCAACTCTCCGATGCCCGCCGTGCTCGACCATGTGGATCGAATCGAGCGAGCCAGAATAGTCGGGCTGATTACCGACTACCTCCTGTCCCTGGATCCGGCTCGTTTCGAGCGTCAGCTCATCGATAACGATGCATCCGAACGGGGAGAACGTCTGTACCACGAGTTGGGATGTGTCGCCTGTCATGCTCCGCGTGAAGGGCTGGACGATGCTCGTTCGGGCGATGACGAGGCACAGCTTGGCAACTTGGCCGCGAAATATTCGCTCGATGGACTGACGTCGTTTCTGGAGGACCCGCAAGCAACGCGGCCATTGGGCCGGATGCCAGGCTTTCGCCTCACTCACTGGGAGGCGCGCGACATCGCCAGTTTTCTCTTGAAGAGAGTCGATCCGCCACAACGATCTGCCGAACGAATTCGGTTGATCGACCCGAATCGTGTGGCCCAGGGAGAGACTGCCTTCGACAATTATGGTTGCATCGCCTGCCATTCGATCCCCGGTCGCTCGAACACGCGAATGAAGGCACCCTTGTCTCAGCTTCACGGTCGGGCCGGATGTCTCTCAGGACAACCTGGAGCGTGGCCCCGATATAGGCTGACCGAGGCTCAGCGAATCGCACTCCGCGCAGCCATGTCGCGGAGGCCCGAACCCCTGACGGTCGACGAGCAGATTGCGGTGTCGTTAACGGCGTTGCGTTGCCTGTCCTGTCATCAACGCGGGACATTGGGCGGCATTGCTGACGATCGGGATTCGTTTTTTCACACATCCGAAGCGAGTGTGGGAAGCCAGGGACGGATTCCCCCTGATTTGACGGGGGTTGGCGCCAAGCTTCGCCCCGAGTGGTTCCGTGATGTCTTGGTCAACGGTCGATCGGTCCGACCCTACATGACGACTCGTATGCCCCAGTTCGGGGCCGAAGTGGTGACACACCTCGTCGATCTAATGGGGGTCGCGGATTCGTTGGATCCGGCTCCTTCGCCGGACGTGTCCGATAAGAAGGAACTTCAAAAGACTGGTCGCGATTTGGTTGGGAATCAAGGATTCAATTGCGTGGCTTGCCACACCTACAAGCAAATGCGTTCGGAGACCATGCCTGCCGTCGATCTGACCCAAATGAGCGAACGGTTGACCCGACGCTGGTTCTATCGATATCTGCTTGATCCCCAGCATTTCAGCCCGAACACGTTGATGCCGTCTTACTGGCCCAATGGGCATTCCGCGAGGAAAGACGTGTTGGATGGAAGCACGCCGCTTCAGGTCGAAGCCCTTTGGCTCTACTTGCTCGAAGGCAGGCAGGCGGGCACGCCGCGCGGGTTGATACGGGAACCGATCGAGGTGTTGGCGGGAGAATCGGCAGTCATGCTTCGCCGAGCCTACCGCGGCGTTGGAAAGCGGGGGATTGGAGTTGGGTACCGTGAGCAGCTGAATCTCGCGTTTGATGCCGAACAAATGCGTCTCGGCCTGATCTGGAAGGGCAAGTTTGCCGATCCGGCGGGAGCCTGGCGAGGACAGGGCTCCGGCACGGTTCGTCCGCTGGGGACCGACCTGATCACCTTTCCAGAGGGCCCGGACCTTGATGATGCCACTCGCCCCTGGGTCCCCGGCGACGATCGTCCGCCCCAGCATCATTTCCGGGGCTATTATCTCGACGCCCAGCGGCGTCCCACGTTCATGTACCAGTTCCGCGACATGTCGGTTGAAGATTATACCGTTGACCGAGTCGAGCCGAGTTCGGATCACGCGTTCCTTCGGCGGACGATTCGAATCACGTCCCGTCGCGCTCAGCCGGACCTGCGGGTTCGTCTGGCTCGCGATCATCGAATTCTCTCGCTTGGGAGCGGCCGGTATCAGGTAGGTGAATCGCTGACCGTACGCGTCGCGTCGCCACATGCCGCGGTGATTTCGGAACGTCCGGACGGGCTGCAGCTGAATGTGCCAATCACCGTCTCGCAAGGGACGACCACGCTGATCATTGAGTATTCCTGGTAGGAGCCCAGTATGACGGCCATTCGTCGAGTACGTTGTGCCACCATCCAATGCAGACTTTCTGCACGGGTTGTCATTGGTCCCCGCTTGACGGTGAGAAGGGTCTCACGATTCGGCTTCTTGATGGTCGCGATCGCAACCTCTTTTATCGGGTCCTCGCTGCGCGCTGAACCACTGGGCGCCTATTGGGGGACGGCGGAAGCCGAAGCGAAGTTCTACCGGATCGTGGATATTCCCTTTCCAGACGAGATGGCATTGGAAGCGGTGAGTCTCGAAGTGGTCTCCGACGCGACGTTGGCCGTTGGCACTCGCCGAGGCGAGATTCTCCTGGTGTCCGGCGCATACGACAAAAACCCGCTTACGGAGATCAAGACGTTTGCGAGCGGTTTAGATGAGATCTTCGGTCTATCCTATCGTGACGGTGCGTTCTATGTCACGCAACAAACCGAGGTCACTCGTATTACCGATACCGACGGGGATGGACGAGCCGATCGATTTGACACGCTCAACGACTCGTGGGGATTTAGAAACTACCACGAGTTTTCCTTCGGTTCAAAACTTGACTTGGACGGAAATATCTGGGTGACCCTTTGCCTGTCCAAATCGTACCACTCGTACGTACCCTTCCGTGGGTGGTGCTTGAAAATATCGCCCGATGGTAAAGCGACCCCCGTCTGTAGTGGCTTGCGCAGTCCGGGTGGCGTCGGACCCAATGAACATGGCGTCATGTTCTACGCCGAGAGTCAAGGTCCGTGGAATGGATCCTGCTCGCTGAAAGTGCTGCAACAGGGTGGATTCATGGGACACCCGATAAGCTTCAACTGGTACGAGCTGGCCAAAAACATGGGTCCCAAACCGGTCGAACCGCAGACTCGCTCGAGGTTGGAAGTCGAACGGCACCGCATCAAGCAGCTCGTGCCGTACGCCGTCGTGTTTCCCTATATTCGCATGGGCCGATCCATCTCGGGGTTTATGGTGAATCGGACCGGTGGTAAGTTCGGCCCGTTTGAGAATCAGATTTTCATTGGTGATTTCAGTCTCTGCGTGGTGATGCGGGCGACAACGGAGAAGATCAACGGTGTCTGGCAGGGGGCCTGCTATCCGTTTCGAGAAGGTTTGGCAACGGGTTTGATCGCCTGCCAATTCACGCCACGTGGAGGTCTTCTGGTCGGCGGAACGAATCGAGGGTGGCCGGTGCGAGGCCCGCGAGCCTATGCCCTGCAACGACTTGACTGGACCGGTCGCGTCCCGTTCGAAATTCAACGGATCAACGTCCAGCGTGACGGATTCCTGATCACGTTCACAAAACCGGTCGATCGCGCCCTTGCCTCCGTATCGGCCGCCTATCGACTTTCCACGTTTACACATATTTACCAACAAGGTTACGGCAGCCCGGAAGTCGACCAGACATCGCCGACAGTAACACGCGTCGACGTTTCCGAGGACGGCATGAAGGTCCGACTCCACGTGGACGGAATGGTTCAGGGACATGTCCACGAGTTTGATCTTACGGACATCGAGTCCGTCGACCACGAACGCCTGCTCCACGTCAACGCCTACTACACGCTCAACGAAATTCCAGGCGAAACGAACGTGGAAGCGAAATCGTCGAAAGGTCCGTGAGTGCAACGAACGTCGCACAACCGGTGGGTCCACGACCGGCCAAAAGCCAAAAAGCGCCAACGGGGCTTCGTGCCTTATGTTATATGGACGATCACCTTGGCCAATGATTGGGACATCGTTCTGTTTTCTTGTTAGGGCCACCTTCGGGGTTCGGTTGGTTGCTCGTCACCTACCCAGGGTTGCGCGACGTTCGCCAGGCTCACGTCGCTTCACCCCGGGCTGG
>CAYNDU010000221.1:0-8930 GCA_964395615.1 uncultured Pirellulaceae bacterium
ATTTACCTGTCTTTCCGTGAGCCGAATTCTCGAGCGTTTCATGGGCCGGTTGAGCGGATGGGCGGCGCGGTTGATCTTTGCTGAAAAGGTCGCGTCTCGTATAGTAGACGTCTGTTTACCTAGGGCCGGTCACGGGCCGTCATCGACGGGAGTTCGAAGGATGGATGTGGGCGCATTTCTCAGCCGAATTCAGGCGGACGATCGGTACGCCGGCCAGCTGATACACGTCGAGCGGATCCCGCCCAGGGCGGGCAGTCTGGGCGAGCCGGCCGAGCCGATATCGAGCGACCTGCGGTCGTTGTTGGCATCGGTCGGCATTGAACGCCTTTACGACCACCAGGCCCGCAGTTTGGATGTCGTCCGCGCGGGGCGCGACCTGGTCGTGGTGACAGGAACGGCCAGTGGCAAGACACTTTGCTACAACCTTCCGATCTTGGAAACCTGTCTGGCCGATCCGTCCGCCCGTGCGTTGTACTTATTTCCAACCAAGGCTCTGGCTCAGGACCAGTTGAGCGGCTTGTTGGAGCTTGTTACGAGCGGGGCCGATCGGGACTGTGGAATTGCCGAGCGGATTCGGCCGGGCGTATACGATGGCGATACGCCGACGGCTCAGCGGCGCCGAATCAAGGCTGAAGCGAATCTCATCCTGTCGAACCCCGATATGCTGCATGCTTCGATTCTGCCGTATCATCCCAAGTGGTGCCGGTTTTTCAGTCAGCTACGTTACATCGTGTTGGATGAAGTGCACATGTATCGAGGCATTCTGGGGGCCAACATCGGATGTGTCTTACGGCGGTTGATGCGGATCTGTCGCCATTATGGATCGGAGCCGCGGTTTTTGGCGGCCAGTGCCACGATTGCCAATCCGGGGGAGTTGACGTCTCGTTTGATCGGCCGAGAAGTGGAGGTGATCGACCGGGATGGTGCGCCGCGCGGAGCCAAGACATTTGTCTTATGGAATCCAGGGCAGGGGGGGGATGATTCACTTGCTCGTGAAAGCGCTACCGACGACGCCGTCTGGTTAATGGCCACTGCCATGCAGGATGGCGCACAGACATTGACGTTTACGCGCACGAGGCAGGCCACGGAATTGGTCAATCGCTACGTGCGCGACGTTCTGGATCAATCAAGCGGAGCTGGGGCGGGGCAGATGCGGGCCTATCGAGGCGGGTATTTGCCCAACGAGCGTCGCGAAATCGAAGAAGCGTTGCGCGCGGGTCGATTGAGGGGCATCGCGGCGACGAACGCCTTGGAGTTAGGAATCGACATTGGTTCGCTCGATATGACTCTGTTGGTTCAATATCCGGGAACGATCGCCAGTACCTGGCAGCAGGCCGGCCGCAGTGGTCGCGGGCAGGAGGAGAGTCTCACCATTCTGCTGGCCGGCAACGACCCCATCGATCAATACTTGTTGAGACATCCGAAGTATTTCTTTGAACAGAGCCCCGAGCATGCGGTCGTCGATCCGGAAAACCCCTACGTGCTGGCCAATCATCTGAAAGCCGCGGCGTTCGAATTGCCGCTGGATGCCGAGTCGGTCGGCCGGTTTGGTCGGATGGCCCCGGCTATCGCGGAAGTGCTTTGTGAAGAAACCGTTCTGAGTTCCATCGACGGCGTCTGCTACTACTCCGGCGCACAAAATCCAGCTCAGCAAGTAAGTCTGCGGCATATGAGTGACAACACGTTCAGCATCGTGATGATGAAGTTCGAGTCCGACAGGCTGCAGGACCGGGAAATCGGAGCGGGCCAGCGGGCCGAACAGATCAGTCGCCAACGAGCTCGCCGTGACGCTCGACAACAGGCGACCCGTCCGGGCGGAACGGTGCGGCCGGCTCATCATGACCACCACGAAGTCATTGCCAATGTCGACGCGATCAGTGCTCCGGAGCTGGTCTATCCGGAAGCCGTTTACTTACACAACGGCGAGTCGTTCTTTGTTCGAGAGTTGGACTTGGAGGGAAAGGTAGCGTATGTCGAACGGCGTGAAATGGACTATTACACCCAGGCGGTGTTAGACAGCAGCGTCGATATTACTCGGGAATCAATGTCGAGTGATCAAATCACGGACGCTCGGCTGGCCGCGGGCGAGGTCGATGTCACTTGGAAGACGGTCGCTTTCAAGAAGATTAAATTCTCTACTCGCGAAAACATCGGTTTCGGGACCGTCGATTTACCCGCTCAGAAACTGCCGACAACGGCTTTTTGGCTGACTCCGTCGGACGTCATACGCCGAAACATCCAACAGGCCGGGTACCGGCCCAGTGAAGGGCTTTGTGGCTTGCGAAACCTCGCGGTCGTGGCACTTCCGATGGTGGCGATGTGCGACAGCCGAGATATCAGTGGCGTGGTGGATAGCAAGAATCTGGGTCGGAGCACGGTGATTCTCTACGACCGCTATCCGGGTGGACTTGGTTACTGCGAAAAGGGTTATGCGCAGATCGATACGTTGCTGGCCATCTGTCGGCAACTGGTTGTCGAATGCCCCTGTGAGGACGGTTGCCCGAGTTGTGTCGGACTGCCTAACTTGCGGCCGGCCATTCATAGCGACCCCGATCTGATGCGCGGCTACCCCATTCCCAATAAGGACGCAACGATCCTATTGCTCGAACAGCTTTGTGCCTCCTCCAGCCAGAAGCTGTCTCATGTTAAGTGATCAGATTCGAGCTCGGCTGAGCGCTTTGAATCGAGCGGAACTGACGAGCGAATCGGAACGGACTACGGGTTCTGACGCTCGGGATTCTGCAGTGCCGACACCGGCCGATTTGGAAGTAGCGGCTCGAACGGATTTCGGCGTGACCGTGCTTCCCGAACCGATTGACGAGGCCTGCCCGGACGATGTATCGCAATTGCCTCCGGGCGTGGAGCTGGAAAACAAGTTGGGTCGCTGTTGGCTGAGACAGAGGCCCGTGGCCAAGATCTGGCCTGCCGGAGCTCATTGGCTCACCAGTCGATTGGCCCGTCTTGAGTCGCTCGGCGATCGCCAACCCGATTCGGTGGAACTGGCTGCTCTTCTCCATTCGCTTCCTGAGCGGGCCGTCTTTCTTGATTTGGAAACGTGTGGCTTCGCGGGTTCAATGATCTTCCTGATCGGTGTGATCCATCACGATCAGGGCCGGCTTGTTTTGTCACAACTGCTGGCACGAAACTACGCGGAAGAAAGAGTCGTGCTCGAAGCGCTTTGGTCCTGGGTTGCCGGCAAGCGTTTGCTGGTGACGTTCAACGGCAAGAGCTTTGATTGGCCCATGGTGGTAGATCGGACGATTCTCCATCGTTTGGATGTCGCCAGCTTGCAGGGCCCGGCCACCCGGGCAGGGTTGTCGCCCGAATCGGACGACGACATCTCGGCGGCCGGTCACCGGCCGTCTCAATGGCCGTTTCCCACCGAACACTGCGATCTGTTGCATCTGGGGCGAAGGCGATGGAAGAGGGTGTTACCCGACTGCAAACTCCAGACGTTGGAGAGATACATTTGTCGCCGACACCGAAGTGGCGATATCGCGGGTCGTGAAATACCGGCGGCTTATCATGACTTTGTTCGCACGGGTGACGCCTGGTTAATGCGTTCGGTACTTCATCACAACGCCTTGGATTTGATTACGTTGCTCCAACTGTCGATCCTCCTGGCCACCCGAACAAAGGATGAGTCTCGGTAAAGACGCGTTCGTCGTGTGTCTATTGTTGGGCACATCACGCCAACGCCCAGGGCGTCTTGCAATGACAAGACGCCCAATTCGTTTCGCGCTTCTCGGCCCATTCCGCGCGATCCGTCACGCGCCGGGCCAATTCGGTCTCGCCTGCGTGCCGGCGATGGACGCTGGCGTAAGGAGCTCCTGGCGCAGGGACGGACCTGAAGGCTCTGCTCGACTAATCGAGCTTTCCGTTTGGGAATCGCGATGGGGCATGTTGGATCCCGCCATCGTGTGTGGACGTTTGCAGAGCGGGCTCTTGGTGCCAACCGGTGAGACGTTTTGTATCGGGGTCACCCGAATCCAACAGGTCGACGGCGACCAATCCGGTCAGGTATGAGGCGGCGAGCAGACTTAGAATGCCGACATTTCGCATCATCGCAGCTTTCCATTCGGTCGGTGGTCCTTGGACGAGACGGTGTACCCTGTTGCAAGGATAGCTTACCGGTCGGTCAGTGGCGGTGGGCGTTCGCCGCCGATGCAGGACCGCGGTTGCATTGGAAAACGCAACAAAAAAAGGGCCGCAACATGATCGATGAACGATCATGCTACGACCCTTTGTATCTCAATCCTCCGGCCGATTGCGACGAGTGGAGTCGCTGCGAGACTGGCGGGGGTCGAGCGTGCTATTGCACAAGCCCTTTATTGACCCCGGCCAACGCCTAAAATTGGTCCCTCTGCCGGAATAACGACGCGAAGGATTTGAGTCTCTACTTAAGGTATTCTACCATACGCGGCAATACTGAATCTGCACGCTCGGGCACAAAGTTGAACGATCGACGAAATCAGGCTCCCACCGGGCGGGCAACCGCTCGCCGCCGGCGGCCTCGAATGCGTCGAGGCACCCATAAGATCGGCAATTTGTCGAGGCAGATTCGACCTTTTCTTGTCAAGTTATTTCCGCAACTGCACGGCGTCTGAGGCGATAAGCGTCCGTGATGGAGGCTGCGAAGGCGTCGCGGAATTCACCTCGGTATGTACGCAAATTCGAGGCAGTTCCGGCGTCCCGCTCGAGCGGTCGAGGTTCGTGCCCAGGGACGGAAGGACGAGAAAAGGGCAGTCAGAGACCGTCACGAGGCCACGAGGACTCCGATCCGGTGGGTTGGCCGCCGGGCCAGGGGAGTGGTGCACAGTCGCTACAACCGCTACCGGCTGCCGGTTCTCATATCTGGCTGAGTCAATCTGGGTACCGGTGCCGGCCGGGACCCGTCGGTCGACCGATCCACAACGCATATTTTCCCAGCCGTCGATTGGCTGTCATGGATCGGCTGGCGGTCGAGGATCTCACTTTCCATTTTCTGGGTGCGCGTCGGATGCAGAACAAAATCGATAGCGGTCGGACCTGGACACCTGGGATGCGGCCCCCGCGAGGTCAAAAGGGATTTCTTTTCGGGCTGGGTACGGCCGTGGTACTGATGTTTACCGTCGTGTCGGGCGGTTGCAGTGGTGATGCGACGACGACATCTCTTGATACGGGTTCCCTGCTGGATCAATACGAGCGCGATCGGCGGCGGCACGACCCGATTGCGTTCAGCGAGGTCGACTTGGGCGAATTCACGGTTTCACAGCGCCATGAACCACACATTTTCTTCATACGTTTTCATCTATACGGAGTGATACCGGACGAGAAAAGGGATGACTTCGTCGAGAGTCTCTCTGCTCACGGCGAACGGATTCGGGCCACCGTACGAGAAATCGCTCAGCGCACGGACCTTGAGCAACTGAGTGATCCATCGTTGGGTGCCGTTAAAGCGGACATGATTCTGGCGATCAACCGAATCCTGCCCGCTCGCCTGTTACGGGACGTCGTGTTCGCCGAGTATTCGTTCGAACGAGGTTAGATCGGATGTTGCGAGCGAGCACATGAACGCACCACTATCGATTCCAATGCGCCAGGATCAGCGTCAGCGCCTGCTGGACGCCGGAATATTCGTGCTGGTGATCTTGTCGGCAGGTGTCGCATTGTCGAAGAACGTAGCGGACCCGGATATCTGGGGCCACGTCCAGTACGCGCGCGACGCGATGCGGGACGGACTTCCTTCAACGGCGACCTATTCCTACACGGCTGCCGGGCACCCTTGGATCAACCATGAAGTGATCAGCGAGTATCTGTTGGCGTCCGGCCTGGACAACCTGGGTGCGCCGACTCTGCTAACACTCAAGTGCCTGGCGGGAATCATCTTGTTGCTCAGCATCCACCGTCGCGCTGTTCGCTCGGGCGTCACTCAGTGGGTCTCCTACTTCGTACTGTTACTCGCCGCTTGCTGCCTGATGCACTTTTGGAGCCTGCGACCACAACTGATCAGCTACCTGTTCTTCGCCGTGATGATCGCGCTACTCGACCGGTGTTGGCCGAGCGTCCGGGCTCAGGCCGATTCAGCGTCGGAGGCGGACGAGTCGAACCCATCACCGATCAGGCATTCGGGTTGGTTGTGGAGTCTACCGCTCCTTTTCTGTATCTGGGCGAATTCCCACGGCGGGTTTGTCGCCGGCTGGTGCATCTTAGTGGCTTATGCGGGGTGTCGAGCGATCGAACATCGGAACGACGGGCGGCTGCGGTACAGGACGGTCGTCCAAGCCGGATTGTTACCCTTGGTTTGCCTGATCGCCACATTATTAAATCCCTACGGCGTAAATCTACACCGATGGTTGATTGCGTCGTTAAGTGTGTCTCGACCGGAAATTGTCGAGTGGCGGGCTCCCGAGCTCTTGAGCGTCGTCTGGCCGACCTGGTGGTTACTTGTCGTGCTCTTCATTCTGACCGTCTGCGGAACGAGGAAGCGGCGAAACTGGACACACCTCTTGATTCTCTCGGTGACGCTTTGCCAAGCGTGCCTTCACAGGCGGCACATACCGTTTTTTGTCATTTTGCTTGGCTATTGGATGCCGGTGCATATCGAGTCTTTCTTTTCCCGTCTACGCGGACAATCCGGCCGACAATCATCGGACGGTGAACGTCGACCGGGAGCCGTCTGGGCAATGATCGCCGGAGTGGTGGCCGCGGGGCTGGTGGTCGGCGTTCAGTTGTACCACCAGTTGACACTCTTCGCCGTCCGTGTTGACGGCTACCCGGTGGCCGCATTTCAGTTCATGGCAGACCAGGAGCTGCACGGTCGACTCGTGACTCGCTTCAAGTGGGCTCAGTACGCGGTCGCCTCCTTTGGACCCTCGGGCGGGACGGAGTTGGCATTCGATGGACGGTTTCGGACATGTTATCCGCAGGAGATCGTCGACCTTTACTTCGATTTTGCAGATGGGGATTTAGGACCTGGCCGACGTTACCGGAGTGAGGCATCCCCACCGATTCGCGGTGACCGAATCTTGGAGTATGGCAAACCCGACCTGGTGCTCATTGATCGCGGGCAACCAAATCCCGTACGTATCATGAAGGAGAACCGGGATCGCTGGGTCTTGCTCTACCAGGACGGACTGGCACAGTTATGGGGCCGAGCGACCCGTTACGACGACCCCGGGCTGGCAAGTTATGTCCCGCTCAATCAACGTGAGCTGAGCAATCGCCCTCAGTCCGGTGCCGTTCCCTGGCCGGCTCTGCCCATTCGGCCCGAGTCGGCCGCTTCGGCCGGGCCGAGCTTCCGACGACATGCAACGGTCTCGCGATCATCGCCTGGCCGATTCTCATTGTGCGATCAAGAATCACCTGGCAGTCCATTGCCGGGCCACCACTGGTCATTCACATCCGATTACAACACGGCACCGGCACTTGAGTGCCGTAACTTAGGGGACTAGCACGATGTCAGCAACATCGTCCGACCAATCGACCACGGCTGCCGAGCCGATTTTTACACCCATGCCGGTCGGCAACGGGACGGTCTCTACGCCCTTCGAGCGAATTGAGCAGACACTTGATGAACTCGACACGCTGCTCGGAGCCGAATTGGAAGATCCGACGTATCAGTTTGAACCGCTTGGCTACGAGCTGCCCGAGTCCTTTTGTTTGACGGTCGTGGTTCCGGTATATAACGAGGAGGCTACTCTTGGGAGGATCCTGGCGCGGGTTTCGCAAATCCCCATCGACAAAGAGCTGATTTTGGTGGACGACTGCAGCTCGGACGGGTCCGCCGAAATACTCAAACCGCTCGAACGCGTCCCCGGCATTCGAGTTATCTACAAGGTCAGAAATGGCGGGAAGGGTTCCGCCTTACGAACCGGTTTTGCCATGGCCCGAGGCGACGTGGTCATTGTCCAGGATGCCGACCTGGAATACGATCCTCGGGACATTCCGAACGTGATTCGGCCCATTGTCGAGGACCGGGCGGATGTTGTTTATGGCTCCCGCTTCCTCTCACGATCGCAACAAGACCCTTCGTGGCTTCATCGATTGGGTAATGGCCTGTTAACACGTGCTTCGAATCTATTCACCGGCTTGAAGCTAACGGATATGGAGACCTGTTACAAAGCGTTTCGCCGGGAAGCGTTACAGGATATCGACATCCGCCAGGACCGATTCGGTTTCGAACCGGAGGTGACGGCCAAACTAGCTCGGCGCGGATGCCGAATCACCGAGGTTCCCATCTGTTACGACGGTCGCGGATACCGGGATGGGAAGAAGATCGGTTTGCGTGATGCCGTGAACGCGTTATTTTGCATCATCCGGTACGGATTGTGGGACTAGGATTGCTCGTCGGGCGAATCGACCTCCCTTACCACAATCCGATTACCGCTGATCTCGACCACTCGAACCTGGCGGCCCTTGTCGACAAACGACCCATCGGTCACGACATCGACGTACTCTTCGCCGAAAATGGCTTTGCCCGCCGGCCGCAATAACGAGTCGGCAACGCCCCAATCGCCGACGGTCACCTGGTAGGCATGGACGGTCGGTAACCCCTTGTCGGGCTCGGCATCGCCTTCCGATACCGCTACGGCAGGCGATTTCAGAATCAACCGATTCAAAATCGGCAATGACCCAAAGTGGCGGCCGATACCGATGGCGGTGATTGCAAAGACGATACCGGAGACCGTCACGACGATTAGCGAGTTGCCCAATTGGGACAGGTCGCGAGGTGTCTCGGGAAGGAAGTGACTTTGGCTGGCCATTACGACGCCCGCCACAACCAGCAGGAAGCCGGTAATCCCCGGCACGCCAAAACCGGGAATCACGAAGAACTCCATGGCCAGAAAGACAAGTCCCGCAAGGACCAGGACGACCTCCAACCCACCGGCCGTGCCGCCGAGGCACCGACCACAGAAGAACAGTACGCAGCACAGCCGCGCAACCTGCTG
>CAYNDU010000222.1:0-4451 GCA_964395615.1 uncultured Pirellulaceae bacterium
TGCCGGAACGGCCCGTAGGGTGCTTCGCACAATTGACTCCTGACCCCTTTACCGTTCATTCGAACGACGGCCCACCCGTCTGTTGCAACCGGCGCAACCCGAACATGTGACGCCGTGACCCCCGTTTCGCGCCTGGACGTCGTTTCCTCACTCCGTTCCCTCGGCTCCCACCGACCTATCCTGGAGCGGGCAATCTCTTGCCGACATTTGAGCTGCATGCGGGATTCGGCATGGCGGGGGGAGGATAAGTGATTCAGAATTACCCGACCTGGGTCCAGGACGCGACGGCACGGCTGTGTGCGTTGCGGTCCGATCAGGATGGATGGGGATATCGGCGCGCAGGTAGCGAGTATGCTGAGCCGACGGCATTGGCGACGATGGCCCTCGTGGCTGTCAGGGATGCCGCGGTGCCGAACGCGTCGACGACCATCGTTGCGAAAGGTGCGGCGTATCTGGCCGGTCTCCAGCAGCCCGACGGGGCGGTGGGCATCAACCGTGCCATTCCGAAGCCCAAGTGGCCGACCGCGCTTGCCTCACTCGTCTGGCAACCGTTATCTGAATACCGGTCCAACGCGCGGCTCGCCCTGGGTTGGTTGTTGAAGCGCCAGGGCAATGTTTTTCCGCGCACCGCGGACTCGGTTTTGGGGCATGACACGAACATTCCCGGTTGGCCGTGGGTCGAGGGCACCCATCCCTGGCTCGAACCGTCCGCCTTGGCCATGCTGGCCATCTGCCGACACGGCATGGCCGGTCATCAGCGCGTACGGGACGGAGTGCGCTTGATCCAAGACCGAGCGATTCCGTCCGGCGGTTGGAATATGGGAAACAAGACGGTGTTCGGCCGAGGCCTGCGCCCGCAAATCAGCTCGACCGGGCTGGCCCTTTTGGCCCTTCGCGCGGCGGGTACCGGGCATTCGCAGACCATCACTCGAGCGCTGAAGTATTTGCAGCGAGCATTGCCGACGACAAGGTCTCCAGAGTCATTGGCATGGGGACTCCTGGGACTGAACGCCTGGAATGAGCGGCCGGCCGCGGAGAGCCGATGGTTGGCCGAGTCGTATCAAAAATGGCAGACGTCATCCGACTCGCCCATGCGTCTGGCCCTCTTGCTGTTGGCCGTCGGCGCCGGAGCCCTGGCGCAATTTGGGATCCAGGCGGTTCCGACTGACGATACGATTGTGGGGAACCTGGAAGCATGACGGTACCAACTTTGGAAGAACCTGCCTGCCGACCGACCGAACCACATTCGACGGTTGACAACGAACCGCAAGGTGAGGCTCCGTCTGGGGCAATAGAGACCGATTCATCGGGAAGGTGCGGCCACCAGTTCACTCGACGCAATTGGCTGGTCGGCGCCGGTACGTTGGCTGCGGCCGGCAGTCTGACCCCGTGGATCCTCCAGCGAGTCGAGCGATTTCAACGAGCAGCAACGGTGATCGCTCGAGCCACGTCCTACGATGCGGGCCTGGTCGACATTATCCGGCGTGGCCTCAATGAGTTAGGAATGGGGCGTTCCGAAGTGCGCGACCGGTCGATTCTCTTGAAGCCGAACCTGGTTGAGCCGACGCGCGAAGCGCCCCACGTGAACACGCATCCGGCGCTGGTCAGGGCCGTGGTCGAGGTGTTTCGACAGTGGGACGCGCGTCGGGTCATCGTAGCCGAGGGCCAGGGGCACATCCGCGATGCCTGGCTGGTCCTCGAACAGTCGGGTCTCGAACCTGTCCTGCACGAAGGGGGAATTGAATTCGTCGATCTGAATCATGACGACGTGGTGGCTGTCCCTAACCGGCTGGGCGTAACCGGGCTCGACACGTTCTATCTACCGCGCACGTTGCTGCAGGCCGACCTGGTAGTCTCGCTGCCGAAAATGAAAACGCATCATTGGGCCGGCGTGACGCTATCGATGAAGAACCTGTTTGGTGTGATGCCCGGGATCTGCTACGGTTGGCCCAAGAACGTGCTCCATCACCATGGGATCGCCCGGTCCATTCTGGATATCAATGCCACCGTGCGACCCCACCTGGCCATCGTCGACGCAATTGTCGGCATGGAAGGCGACGGACCGATCATGGGCACACCGAAGACCGCGAACCTGTTGCTGATGGGACGAAACCTGGCCGCCGTTGATGCCACCGGCGCACGCCTGATGGGGTTCGATCCGCTTCGGCTGGAATTCCTGAGGGCCGCCTCGGGGCGACTCGGTCCCGTTTTGGAACATCACATCGAACAGCGAGGGGAACCGATTGCCGCCTGCGCGTCGCGATTCGAATTGATTGACCACCCGCACTTCAAGCAGTTTCGCCGTTGATCTTCATTCCACCAGGACGCGCCGGGCGATGACATATTGCAGGGCCTCGAGCTCCACTTCCATCAAGGACAATCGTGGATGGCTTTCGGTCAATTGACGCCGCGCCTCTTGTAGCCGCGCCTCCGCCCGGATCAAGACCAGGTCGAGATACTCGTCAATCTCGACCTGATCCACCTCGTGGCCTCGGTCACGCAGGCGTGCGACAGCCTTTTCCAAGTCAAGTACGCGGTCCTGTTGCTGTAGTACGGACGCATGTTCCGGTTGGTAGAGTGTCTGCAACTGAAGCAACCGAACGCGCGCCATACTCAACTCGATCCCCAATTGAGTCCCCGGCGCTCGACCTGAACGATGCGCTGTCGGTGCTGCCGTGGCCAACCCGACCACCAGGCAGAGTCCTGTCGCACTCCACATTTTCTTCCGCTCCTGGTATGAACTTTCTCGACACCCGTCGGCGACCCGCGACGCTCGGGAAAACTCCTCGTTCGCGCGACAAAAACCGACAGAATAGCTTCAGTATAGTTGCCAGCCGACGCGGGACAGGAGAAAATGTGTGACGCGCGGTCCAACCCCCATTTCAGGGGCTCGGCCGATCGACTGTCGGAACCGACCGGCAAGGACGAGCAACGCACCCAATCCTCCGAACCAGAGACTTCTTCCACCAGGAGCTTGCACATGAAACGGTCCTCATCTTCCCGTCTGGCCGGACAGATCTTCCTTGCAGGTCTGATCGTGGGCCTCGCGACTCTGCCCACGGCTAGGGCGAATGTAAAGCTGCCCGCCCTGTTTACCAGCCACATGGTATTGCAACGAGGTCAGGCAATCCCGGTCTGGGGATGGGCCGACCCGGGCGAGAAAGTCACGGTGGCCGTCAACGGCCAGACGAAGAGTGCGGCCGCCGATGCGCAGGGCAACTGGCGCGTGGCACTCGACCCACTCGCCGTCGGGACACCAACCCGAATGGTCGTTGAAGGCAATAACCGGATCGTGCTCGAGGATGTGCTCGTCGGTGAGGTCTGGGTCTGTTCGGGGCAATCCAATATGCAGATGGCGGTCGTATCCTCCAAGGACGCGGACCTTGAACGGGTGACGGCCAACTGGCCGAACATCCGCCTGATTTCCGTGCCACGTCTCGGCACGCAGACGGCCCAGTCGGATTTCGCGGGAAAATGGGAGCGGTGTTCGCCGGAGACCGTCGGCGGGTTTTCGGCCGCAGGATATTTCTTCGGCAAGACAGTGCACCAGGCGACCGGCGTTCCGATCGGTCTGATCCATTGCTCATGGGGCGGTTCAAGTTGCGAAGCGTGGGTTCCGCGCGAGTTGCTCGAAGCCGATCAGCAGTATTCGCCGCTCATAGATCGCTGGGTGGCCGTCGAAAAGCGGAATGGTCCAAAGGATGCCGGGCAGCTCAAGGGCCAGCATCGACCGGGCAACCTCTATCAAGGCATGCTTCGACCGATTATCGGCTACGGCATTCGCGGCGCCATCTGGTACCAGGGCGAGTCGAATGCAAGTCGAGCTTACCAGTACCGACATCTGTTCCCGTTGATGATCAACGCCTGGCGAGATGCCTGGCAGCAGGGCGACTTTCCATTCTACTGGGTGCAGTTGGCCGACTTCCGACCCGAGCCGGCAGGGCCGGTCGATAGCGCGTGGGCCGAACTACGCGAAGCACAGACCATGACGATGGAGCTCCCCAACACGGGCCAGGCCGTCATCATCGATATTGGCGAGGCGAACGACATTCATCCAAAGAACAAGCAGGATGTCGGCCGACGACTGGCGCGTTGGGCCCTGGCCAAGGACTATGGAATCGATATCGTTTGCCAGAGCCCTGAATTCAAGGCCATGTCGGTTAAGGGCAACAAGGTGGTCGTGACGTTTGATTATCTCAATGGCCAACTCAAGCCCTACGATGTCGGAGAGATTCGCGGCTTTACGATCGCCGGAAAAGACCACAAATTCGTGCCCGCTACCGCCAGAATCGTTGGCAAGACACGAACGGAGTTGGAGGTGTCGAGCGCTCAGGTCGCCGAACCGGTCGCCGTCCGATACGCCTGGGCGGAAAACCCGGTCTGTAACCTGCGCAGCTCCAACGGCCTGCCGGTCACCCCGTTCCGCACCGATCAATGGCCCGGCATCACCG
>CAYNDU010000222.1:4551-6892 GCA_964395615.1 uncultured Pirellulaceae bacterium
CAGATGGGTGCTGCCCAGATGGGTGTGGCTGCCGGAAGGGCCAGGTGGCGACGGGAGCCGGGTACGACGGAGCGTGGACGTTGCTATAATCGGGCCGTGGAGTGACGCTTCTTGCGACACGCACTCGGATCGGATCTCATCGGGGAACCGCTATGCAGGTCGGCCTGTTCATTCCGTGTTACATCGACCAGTTCTATCCAGACGTGGCGGAAGCCACACTGGAAGTGCTGGAACGATTCGAGGTTGACGTCGAGTTTCCCATGCGGCAGACGTGTTGCGGTCAGCCGATGGCGAATACCGGCTGTCGACGGCAGACCCAACCGCTGGTTGAGCAGTTCGTCGAAATCTTCCACAAATATCCTTACATCGTCTGTCCCTCGGGCAGTTGCGTGGCGATGGTACGGCACCAGTATCGGGATTACTTGCCGGATACCGAGACGACTCGTCACGTGCTAACGCACACGATGGAACTGTGTGAATTTCTGGTTGATGTGCTGAACATTGAGCAGATTTCGGGCGAGTTCCCCTACCAGGTCGGAGTCCACGCCAGTTGTCATGCGTTGCGCGGACTGCGTTTGGGTGCATCGAGCGAGCTTCAGGAACAAGGCCGTGACAAGATGCGAACGCTGCTGGCCGGCCTGGACGGGATTTCGTTCTCGAAGCTCGACCGGGTCGATGAGTGCTGCGGTTTTGGCGGGACGTTTGCGGTCAACGAGGAGGCCGTTTCGTGTCGCATGGGGCTGGATCGGATTGCCGACCACCGGCGCGCGGGCACTCAGGTGCTCACGGCCCCTGACATGTCGTGCCTGATGCATCTGTCCGGCTTGCTTCGGCGTCAAGAGTCGGGGATGGCCGTCATGCACGTGGCACAGATCCTGGCCGGACGGACCCTTACGAACGGAAACGAAGATTAATGTGCCCGAGCCCCTTCCATCACGCGGCTGACGCCGCGGTTTTCACTCAGAATGCCGAGCGAACCGAGTGGCATGATCGAGCCCTATGGTTCGTACGCGCGAAACGCGATGCGGCGGCGGCCTCGGTCCCCGAATGGGAACGGTTGCGCGAACGGGCCGATCGGATTAAGAGCCACACGCTGGTTCACCTGGCCGATTATCTTGAGCAGTTCGAACGTGAAGCCACTCACCGAGGGATCCAAGTCCATTGGGCCGGCGACGCCGCTTCGCATAACCAGATCGTGCTTGACATCCTCCGGCAGCATCAGGTTGAGCGGATCGTCAAGAGCAAGTCGATGCTGACCGAAGAGTGCCACCTGAATCCATTCCTGGAGGGGCACGGGATTGAAGTCGTGGATACCGACCTGGGAGAAAGGATTGTTCAGTTGCGGGGCGAGCCGCCGAGCCACATTGTGTTGCCCGCAATCCATATCAAGAGAACGGAAGTGGGCGAATGTTTTCATCAGCACCTGGGAACAGAGGCTGGAGCGACCGACCCAAATTACCTGACCGAGGCCGCTCGGCATCACCTGCGCGAAAAGTTAATGTCGGCGGATGCGGGGCTGACCGGCGTGAATTTTGCCGTGGCCGAAACGGGCGGGATTGTCGTCTGTACGAATGAAGGGAACGCGGATATCGGGGTCTCGCTGCCGAAGCTGCACATCGCTTGCATGGGGATCGAGAAGCTGATCCCTCGGTTGAGCGACCTGGGCGTCTTCATTCGGCTCCTGGCGCGTAATGCCACGGGACAACCGGTTACGACCTATACATCTCACTTTCACGGTCCGTTGCCCGGCGGCGAGTTGCATATCGTGATCGTGGACAATGGCCGTAGTCTGTTACGGCAACGGGCCGATTTTCGAGATGCCTTGCGCTGCATTCGCTGCGGTGCTTGTCTGAATACGTGTCCCGTCTACCGTCGCAGTGGGGGTTACAGCTATCACGCGACCATTCCGGGTCCGATCGGATCGGTGTTGAACCCGAACCAGGACCTCAAGTCGTATCACAGCCTGCCGTATGCCTGCAGTCTGTGCGGTTCCTGTTCCGATGTCTGTCCGGTCCGTATTCCCCTTGATCAACAACTGCTGAAGCTGCGCGAGGAAGTGGCCGAACAGAGGTTCTTGCCGATCTCCAAACGCTGGTTGATGACGTTGACTAGTTTCGTGCTTCGCCGCCGCTGGCTCTACCAGCTTTCAGGTCGCATGGCCCGCTGGGCCTTGCGCCGATTGCCTCGTGCGGCCATTTATCACCGCTTGAATCTTTGGGGGAAGCAACGAGAACTTCCGGTTGCCCCGTCCCAGTCGTTTCGCCAACGGTATCGACGACGCCATGGAAAATAGAAAACAGATCCTGGCCGCTTTGCGCCAAGTCCAGTTGCCCGATGTCCA
>CAYNDU010000222.1:6992-8843 GCA_964395615.1 uncultured Pirellulaceae bacterium
GGAGGCGAGGGCCGAGACGGCCGGCCGGCGTCCGCGTTCGAAGCGATCGTCTATGACGACCCGTTGGATATGTTTGAGCAGATGGTAGGAGCCGTTGGTGGCCAGGTGATCTCGGTGGATGATATCGACCGGCTATCGCAGCAGCTCGATCAGTTGAAAGAGTATCGGGAGTCGACGGAACGTTGGTCGCTGATCGAGGGAGTTGAATCGCAGGGCAGCGACTGGGCGGAAATCGAGGATCCTCATGATCTGGCTCGGCTCGAGTGTTTCCTGGCGCCGGGCCGATTCGGCGTGGCCGAAAACGGCGCGGTTTGGGTCTCGGGCGACGACGTGCGATTGCGTGCGGCGCTGTTTGTAACACAGCACCTGGTATTAACGGTGAAGCGCGATCAAATTGTGCACCACATGCACGATGCCTATGGCCGATTGAGTTTTGACAATCTCTCGTTCGGCACGTTTATTTCGGGCCCGTCGAAAACGGCCGACATCGAACAGTCGCTGGTCATCGGTGCACAGGGTGCTCGCTCGCTGACCGTCGTGCTCTGTCCCGGCACGTAACCCTCTCCTGCGAACCGGCGCGGTCATGCGTTTACGACTGGTCACCTACAATATGCACAAGGGCATCGGAGGTGTCGATCGCCGTTATCGATTGGATCGAACGATGGGAGTGCTTGCCCATTGCGCGGCGGATGTTGTCATGTTACAGGAGGTGGATGAAGGTGCGCCCCGGTCCCATCGTGACGCGCAAGCCGGCCTCATCGGAGACGCACTTGGTCTCAAATATCGAGCGTTTCAGCCAAACGTGCAACTGAAGCAGGGCCGTTACGGCAACGCCATTTTGAGCCGTTATCCGCTGGCCGATATTCGACATTTGAACTTGACGGTGCCACTCAAGAAGCGTCGCCGGGCACTGGTTGCCCATTGCCGCCTGCGTTCCGACTTGGGCAGCCGGACTCTGGTGATGTTCAATGTCCACCTGGGGCTGGCGGGCTTTGAACGGGTGATGCAACTCAAGCGGTTGCTGGCCTGCGACGTGCTGCGTCACACTCGGCGCGATACGGCGGTCGTGGTGGCCGGCGATTACAACGATGTCTGGGGCACGTTGGGAAGACGAGTCCTGGAACCGGCGGGATTTTTGGCCGCGTGCGGTCGGTGCAAGACGTTTCCCGCCGTCCTCCCCGTTCGGCCGCTCGACAGGGTCTACTGCCGAGGGTCCGTCGACGTTGAGCACCATTTCGCTTCGCGCACTCGACTGGCTCGGCAGGCGTCCGATCATCTTCCGTTAGTCGTTGATCTGCGGGTCCGGGAGGGGAGCGGGGGAACGGCCGCATCGCAACGTCAATAATGTCAATTCGGGCGGGCATCCAAACCGAACCGGGTGGACGCCCGATAGCCCTCGGCTGACATGCATGGTCGTTGTCCGCACATCGAACAGACCACTGGCGTACTTGACGCCGAATCGACTGGGGCATACGACCGGTCCGATCAGCGGAAAACGGATCTGGCCACCATGCGTGTGACCGGCCAGAACCAGGTCGAATTTCCGACGGCTGGCCCATTCGATTTGATCCGGTGTGTGGCTCAGAAGGATCGAAAAGGGAGCCGACTGTATTTCATTTTCGGTGACGCCTGGGGCCGGCGGGAACCAGGGACACTCATTTCCGGCCAGTAAGACCCGTACGCCTCGAACGGTCGCCCAGTGCAGGTGTCCGCCAAGATCCACACACCCATGATCGGTCAGTGTCTTTCGTAGTTGGGCGCCGTCGCGCACGCGGTGGTCGTGGTTTCCGAGAATCCCATCGTCGCACGAGCCACTTTGCCAACGGCCGAGGGTCGTCTCCAACCACTCCC
>CAYNDU010000223.1:0-8820 GCA_964395615.1 uncultured Pirellulaceae bacterium
CCAGTGAACACCTTGCTCAGCCCAACCGCTACGCGAGCCCGTTCCTGCACCCGTCAGCGGCTCGAAGTCAACGCTTGACAGATCCCTGTCTGTTTCGAAAGAATGCAGGAGGAGATCTTCTCAATGCGCATGTCGTGTATCCATTGTGGCAAGACTTTTTCGATCACAGCCTCCCAGTTGGGTGGCAAGGGTCGCTGTCCGCACTGCCAGGGCGAGATTCGACTCCCACAGACGAGCGACGGCGAGCAAGAGGTGGTCGAGCCGGTCCAACGACCCTCGCATTGGATCCAGAACTCCATGTCGGGCCTCTTATCGCTCGTTTTTCACATGGTCGTCATCCTGGTGCTGGCGCTGATCACGTACGACTCGTCGAGTGGTGAAGGGCTGAGTGAAGAAGTACTGATCGGCAAACTCCCCTCAGAACAGCTCGGGGAGGCCGAGGATCAGCAGCTGGAACTGGCGGAAGTCGTCTCGTCAACGGATCAGGACATGAGCGAGAGCCTGGAGGTTGAACCTCCTGTCGAGACGACAAGCGATCTGAGCACGACGGAAGAACTTGCGGTTGCTTCACCCTCCTCTGGCGGTCATGACGCAACATCCTTCGACCTGGGAGCCGTCAGCGTGGGTGGAGGGTCAATGGCCGGCGGAAGCTGGAACGGATTACTCCAATCGCTGCGGCGCAACGGACTCGATATTGTCATCACGTTCGATAGCACGGGCAGCATGCAGGGCGAAATCGACCAGGTGAAGAGTCAGATCCAACGCATCGGAAAGACTCTTCTCACGCTCGTACCAAAGGCACGCATCAGCCTCTGCACTTACCGTGACCAGGGCGACGCCTACATCGTCCGTGGGTTGCCCCTGACGAGTGACCTGCAGCAAGTCGATGAGTTTCTGCGAGATGTTCGAGCCGACGGTGGAGGCGACGGACCAGAGGCGGTCCAAGAGGGACTCCGTTGGTCCATCGAAAAGAACACGTTCCGACCCAGGGCGCGAAAGGTCATCTTGCTCTTCGGCGATGCGCCTCCCCACCATCCCGATCTTCCGACCTGCCTCCGGCTATCTTCAGATTTCCACGGGCAGCAAGACGGAGTGGTCAGCGCCGTAACGTGCCGAGCAGCACGTAAGTTGTCAAGTTTTGTCCAAATCGCCGACGTCGGCGGCGGCGAGGCCTTCACGACATCCGATGAACGGCAAATCATGACTCAACTCATCGTGCTCGTTTTTGGCAGCCGGCATCGATCAAAAGTCCTCGAGGCCTTCAAACTGCTGGACAAGCACTGATGTTCCTGGATGCGCGGCGCCCGGGCAAATCGCAGGGATGCTCCACGACGTTGTCCCTTCGGCGGATCGCGAGAAGGTCTGGTAATCGGGGCGCGCGGTCACGTGTGTGGATCTGAGCCTGCGACGAAAGACGCCAGGGCGGACCCGCGGTCGTCGTGGATTTCGAAGACGGTACCGTCAAGATTCAGCATACGGTAGGCGTCTCGCACCCCCGTCTGCATCTCGCACAACTTCAGCTGTCCGCCCCAGCCCAACATTCGCTTCTTGGCACGTAAGAGACTATTGATAACGGCCGTGGAACAGATCGAAACCACTCGGAAGTCAACCAGCAGTTTTTGCGGGTGCCGAGTCTCGACGAATTCCAGCAGTTCGTCGTGCAAATCAGTAATCAAGAGCATGTCGTGAAGGCGAGAATCGGTGAGTTCAACAATGACGACGTCGGTCATTTCCTGAGTTCGAAATCGTTTCGCGCCGGTCATGCTTCGTATCCCCGTGCGTGCAAGAAACAGAGCAGGAATCCCGTGTGTAACCGTCAAATGACCGGAAGCCCATGCGCCCGACGACCGCGGCAAAGATTCACCGCGGCTCATGCCCTCGACCGCCGTCGGTCCACGGATTCTCCCAATCACCCCAACCGTCCAGATACTGAGCAAATGCCGGCCGTTGATCGCGTCGTTCCTCTAACCAGTCTCGCGTCTCGGTAATGCGCATTTGCTCCTGTTCCAGTTTCAGCATGCCTCGCATCACACACGTTCGCAAGAAGACAAAGAACGTATCGAGAACATCGCAACAACAGTATTGGTTGATCTCCGACAACCGGCCCTGGTCATACAAGTCCTGCACCATGTCACCCTGGACACCCATCTTCCCCGGTTTTCCCAGCAAATTGGCCGCCAGATTCAACCCACCGTGAAACCGCGAGGCACCGAAGTTGGTAAGCAAGTCATAAAGGTCCAAGTGAGCGGTTACATTGTAACGGTTCCGAGGCTGCTCGTACGAACGCGCTTGCAGGTCAAACCAACCGGGCACTTCCAAACCATAACGCAATGCCGCCAACTCCATCAACGGCAGGTCGAAACAACGCCCGTTGAACGTCACGAGCGTGGGCCGGTGATATGCCTCCCAACCCCTCCAGAAATTCTCGGAAATCACGTGCGGACGAAAGTCCGGGTCATCGAGCGTTTTCAAGTCGATGAGATGCAGGTCGGCCGACACCTTGGCAATCGCTACGGAAACGGGAATCTGGTAGGTGTACGGAATGAAGTCCGAGTTGTGTTGCTCCATCAACTCCTGGCGGTAACGGGAAATCGCCTCGGCCGGATCAAGGTGCTGATCCGGATACTTGAGTTTCGATATCAAGCTGCCGTCGGCGACGCTTTCGATATCAAACACCAGGTAACGAACGTCGGCAGAAGCCACAACCACCCCTTTCCCTGAGCCGGTGCCTGCGAGATGATGGGTGTTAGCGTAGCACAATCGTGTTCAAATCGCGACTCGCCGTCTTCTTGATTGGACGCCTTGATCGGCGGCCTCCTGGAGCGGAGGACCTTGGGGCACTGACAAGTTCTTCGTGAATCGAGCCATCATCATGAACCAACAACGTCTCTTGGATCGCTTCTTGAGATACGTCGCAATCGACACGACCGCCGACGAATCGACTACGACGTATCCTAGTTCCGACGGTCAGTGGGAACTTGGTCGCCTGCTGGTCAAGGAGTTGCACGGGATGGGCGTAACGGACGCCGTTCAAACAGACCACGCCATCATTCTGGCCACGGTGCCCGCCACGAACAATCAGGACGGACCGGTCATCGCACTCAACGCTCACCTGGACACGTCTCCAGAAACCACGGGAGCCAATGTTCGGCCAAACGTGATCTCGGCGTATTCCGGCGGAGATATCGCGTTACCCGGCGATTCGGGAAAAGTGATTCGAGTATCCGAAAACCCTGAGTTGGAAGAACTGCTCGGTTGCACGTTGATCACTACCGACGGAACAACATTACTGGGAAGCGACGACAAAGCGGGTGTCGCCATCATTATGGAAACGGTCGCGGAATTGATGGAGAACCAGCAAGTGGAACATGGTCCGGTCCGAATCCTGTTCACCTGCGATGAAGAGATTGGACGCGGGACCGATCATGTCGATTTGGACAAAGTCGGTGCGGTCGTCTGCTATACGCTTGATGGAGGCGGCGCAAATGCCATTGACGTCGAGACCTTTTCGGCCGATCTGGCCACGGTCCGCGTCCAAGGAGTCAATATTCACCCTTCCATCGCCAAAGACCGCATGGTCAACGCCCTGCGCGCCGCAGGCGAATTCCTGGCCCGCCTCCCACGAAAATCACTCGCACCGGAAACCAGTTCCGGACGCGAAGGCTTCCTGCACCCCTACGTGATTCAAGGCTCCGTCGCCGAGGTCAACATTCGAGTGCTGATTCGAGATTTCGACTCGGATATGCTCGAACAACATGCACAGACACTCAGCCAGACCGCTCGATCGGTGGAAGAGGATATCCCCGGATGCCAGGTCCAAGTTGCCGTTCAGCCGCAATACCGCAATATGGCCGACGGCCTGCAACATGAACCACGGGCTGTCACCCTGGCACAGGAGGCCCATGAGCGACTGGGCCGGTCGGCCGAATTGACGGTCATCCGGGGTGGTACCGACGGATCCATGTTCACGGCCAAAGGACTGCCAACTCCTAATTTGTCCTCCGGCCAGCATACGCCTCATTCGCCTCTGGAATGGGCCTGTTTGGACGAAATGACACAAGCCACCGAAGTCCTGCTCGAACTGGTTCAGGTCTGGGCTTCGAAGGGCCAATAGTCGGTATCCCGAACCCATACCGCAAACTGGGCAATCCACGGAGAATAGCTTGATTCAAACCGTCATCGTCGGCCGGCGAAGCGATAAATTTGACGGTTCAGGTAAACTTGCAGGCCTCGCGAGACCGAAAACACGAGACGAATAGGACGTGTGTGTCGCGGCAACAGGACGCTGAACGGGCCTCCCCTATCCAGGGTGCGCGTTCTCAAAAGGGTGGCCCACATTCGGTCAGGGAAGACAACTGTGCCCCAACTTTCGATTGTCATACCGTCACCAGGAGATGCCCCGTGTTTTGAAACCACGTTGGCATCGGTGCTGCAGAATCGACCACCCCATTGTGAGGTGATTGTCGTTCAGCCTCGCGTCTATGATGATCCGTATGACCTGGGTTCGGAGGTAACGTTTCTAGCCGCACCCTCCGATGCCCGTCTGACCGAGTTAATCCAGGTGGGAGTGGACCGGGCAGTCAGTCCGATCGTGCATCTATTGTCCTGCAGCGTTGAGGTCGTCGACGGCTGGTTTGGTTCCGTTCCCGGTCATTTTGATGACCCGTCAGTTGGCTCCGTTTCGCCATCCGTTTTCTTGCAGAAATCGAAGGCGAACACCTGCGTTTGCGGTATCACATTCGGGCGTGGAGGACGGCGGCGTCACATTCGTCCATCGCGCCGATCCGGACAGTGCGATGTGCTCGGACCGTCGATCCACGGTGGGTTCTTTCGCCGGCTCTTGTTGTCAAGAATACTGAACCACTGCGTGAGAACGAACGCCGAATGTCTTGACGCCGACCTGGCTTTGTCGCTGGCGCGACTCGGATTCTGCTGTCAGCACGAAAGTGAGTCGTGCTTACGATTGTCCCAAACACCGGACAACTCCCGGCGTCATAGGTATGGTTCGGCGATCGCCGACGGCATGACGGAAGAGCACATATTCTGGCGTCATTTGCAACGAGATTCGGTGGCCTTTTCCTTGTTCGCTCACCTGTCGCTGGTGCTGGGCGAAACATTCACCGGACTGGTTCGACCGCGACAGTTCTTCAAGACACTAGGACGGATTCCAGGACTGTTGAGCATGACCGATTGCCTGGGCCATTACGACCGTTTGGAATCTGCCGAATTTCAGTCATCGGGCGGGGCCGGCGGCGGGCGGGTGGCCGAACGACGGGCTGTCGACCGCCACCTCTCCGAACGGTCCGTGGGACGGCGTCGCGCGGCCTGATGAAACGCCTCGGGATGAGCAGTTCGTGCGACCCACACACTTCGGCTCGCCGCACGTTGAACAGACGGTAGAGAACGATGCGCGCCAACTTCTAGCAATAACCCGGCGTGCCTGTTTGTCTCCAATCGCCACGAGCGCCAGGAGCGAAACGAGAATCTGAAGTGCGGCCAACGCGAACGGGTGCACTTTCGCAAGCCCCGTGGCGGTCGCCTGATCCGATCCCGGCAAATGCCAACTGGCACGTTTCTCCCACCCGTCTGTCGTCCTGCGCCAACCATCATCGTGTGCAGCCGCGTCAGAACGATGTCCGACCAGGGGTCGGAGGGGCATGGTGGAAGCCAGGCATCCGGCAGTGACCAACAGTACAAACGTAATGATCATACCACGCATGACGGATTTCCTTTGCAAGAACCGAGTCCGAATGGACGGAAGCCGGTTGGTGACGAGAGTTCCACCACCTGCGAGGATGGGGGTCCGTCGGTCAATCGGCCGTAAAGGAAGTACCGGTCTAGAAATGCAATCCACGTGCCGAAATCCGATCGGCAGCGAGTGCACCTACGCAACTCGTTTGACAATTCGAGCTTGCGCCGATCAGGAAGCGAAAGAGGCGATGACCGTGTGAGGTCATTTCGCAACCGGCCGGTGGATGCACCTGTGGCCTTTTGGCATCGTTGGGCATTCGAGCAACAACGCGAGCGGGCAAAGAGAAAGCGGACGGCGACCGGGGGCAACGGGACGACGTCGAGGGCCGTTTCACGAAGTTGTTTGCCGGTCGGCAAAGTGTGATCTAAGTTTCATCGGAGGTGGAGAGCGCGTCGATCCGAACGGATCCGCCTTTCCATCGTCCTGAACCAATTCCGTTCGACGAAGCGCGCCGGCGAACAGATTCCGAGCTGGATTTTGAAAAGGGAATTGGTGTGGCGGGCGGTTGGGCCTGATGGGTCGTGCATCGAAGGTCCTTCCTCTGGCCAATGTACGGCGGCTGTACCGTGTAACAACTTAACCGGTCTTCCTCAATATTTTGCGGTAACCGAACAAGGTGGCTAGGAAATGACGAATCGCAAAGCTTCACTCCGTATTGAGTCCCTGCTCTCCGGCGCCCAGCTGCCGGCGCTGCCGCAAAGCGCTATTCGCTTGCTGCAACTTTCGCAGGATCCGGAGAACGGGCCGGCGGAGTTTGCCGTCCCAATCGAGACCGACCCCGGATTGACGGGCCAGGTTCTGAAATTTGTCAATTCGTCCTACTTTGGCTTCGCCCGCGAAATATCGAGCATCAAGCTCGCTATCACGCTCGTCGGCATCCGAACGATAAAGAACTTCGCACTCTGGAGTGCCGTCTTCAGCTTGATGCCCAACCCGAAGTGTGGACCATTCGACTTGAAATGCCTCTGGCAGGACTCGTTACGGCGAGGCCTGTTCGCGAGACTCATGGGGCGACTGCTGGGTCAGGCCGACAGTGAAGATCTGTTCGCGGCAGCTCTACTGCAAGACATGGCCATTCCCTTGTTGGCCAAAGAACTTCCAGAAGAATACGACAAGCTGTTTGAAGCTCGCCGAGGTGGACGGACACGACTGTCTGGGCTGGAACAGGAGCGATTCGGCTGGACGCACGCCGAAGCGGCCAGCATCATGGCTCGACGCTGGAGCCTGCCGGAAGAATTCGCCAACTTGATCGAGAGTCACATCGCCTTTGAGGATCTGGTATCCCAAGGTGCGACGCCGGGCCAGGTCGCCGTGAGCCTATCGGCCCTGTTACCGAGCGTTCGGGACGACACGTGGTTCGAGAGAGACACATTCGTCACCGCCTATTGTCAACTGACCGGCAAGTCGACCGATGAACTCGTTCCCTTGATGGCCGAAATCGATGCCGGATTCGAAGAGTTTGCCCCCGTCCTGAAGCTCGGAAAACCGTCCAAAACACTCGTAGCCAGCCTGGAAGAGGAGGAACTGACGACCGGGTAAGCGAAGGGGGAGGAGCGAGGATCCACAGCCGCGACAGCCTCGGAACGCCCACGGGTGTTCCGAGGCTTCCTTTTTTTTGACGGTAGCACGGCCCTGACAGACCAACCAATGGGGATTTCTCGGCACCAATCCTCCCTTTCTTCTGCGCGCAGATCTTGACGAAAATGGAGAATAAGGTGAGAGTGAATTAGAGGCGGGACGTCGAGCACACTCATTACCTTCGGAAATTCGATCGGTGACTGATTACCAGCGAATTCGTCGACAGCAAGCGTTACGCGAGGCCGAAGGATACCTCGACCTGACGGTCGGTTTCTCGGACCGGACGCCCCTACCGTCGCCGCTGCGTGTGCGATTGGCTGAGCGTGCCCTGGAGGCCTTGCACCGAGTTCCAAACAGCAGCGACCAACGAGCTCAGGTGCTCTACCTCACCGGCCAGGCGTACCGAGCCATGTACCGGTATCGAGAGGCGATTCTGCCCCTCGAAAAATCGGCGAGGTTGGACCCGGAAAACCTCATGATCTGGCTGGCCCTGGGATGGTGTTACAAGCGAGTCGGACGACTCGACCTGGCGATCCAGGCGATGGAAAATGGCTTGGATGCGGATCCTCAGGAGGCCATACTGCACTACAATCTGGCCTGTTACTGGAGCCTGGCCGGGAGTGCGACGCAAGCACTTCGTTGTCTATCGCAGTCGTTGGAGATCGATCCCCAGTTTCGCCTGCTCGTCGGTGACGAATCCGATTTTGATCCGATTCGCGACCTTCCGGAATTTCAGACGATGACGGCCGTCATTGTCTAAGTCGGCCGTGTCGGGTGCAGTCTCTTGAGTCCTACGTTTTATCGGGGATTCTTCCTGTTTGTGTTGTCGAGTTGATTGGGAGTTGCGGAATTCTGTTGAGCAACACCTGGAGGTTGTTTACGATAACATGCTCCCACAATGGAACTACACCGCTGTGCCTCAGATACGACAGTAAGTTTTTGGACGATGCTAATAGGCGTCTTAAATGCGATTCCATGGATTCGACGTTTTCGTTTACCGCCGTAACGCGGAAGGCGATGCCGGGCGAGTGGATATGGAATCTCGTTTCGACCCGCGGCTATCTTATTGTGACGAAAAGAGAAGCAAACGTAACATGGATTCATCCAGATTCATTCGTCCGTGGCCTTGAAGAGATCTCGCATCTCTTCTTCGATGACGTCGGAGTTGTCCACTGTGCGGGCGATCTCGTCCTGCAAACGTCGTGGCCTTTCTTCCACATGATCCAGGCTCGCCCCCATTCCCCTGTCACCATTCCCCTGTCACCCGCAACTTCAGCATGGACAAGGGAATCGGGACAGAGGAATTCAGTTTGTTATCGTTTTCAGTTGGATCTCCGAATGGTTGAAATTGATCCACTGTAGGGCATTCATGTCGGTAAGAACTAAGCATCGACCAAAAACTTTCTGCCGCGAGTATTTTGAAAATCATCTACTCTCATAGGCCTCCTGACTCTGCCCGATTTCACGACAATGGAGGTCGCCACGGATGG
>CAYNDU010000224.1:0-3830 GCA_964395615.1 uncultured Pirellulaceae bacterium
CGCGTCAGCCCCGCAGGGCACTTTCGGAATATCCCGCGCCACAACCGTTGAACATACCACGATGGAACCCACCATGCCACTCATTTGAGGTGATTCTCGAGCCGTAGCGGCGATCGTAGGAGCGGTATCGGCGAGTGGGGTTCGATGAGAATGGTCTACGACTTGTTCACCGCCGGTCGTTCCTCCAAGGATTGAAAGGGCACCATAACGACATTCATCATCTCTTCCCATGTTGCGCCCGAATCTCGAGATCGAGATAGAGTGTGGTGAATCATGCCCCCTTCGGCGAATTCATACGCGAGCCGTATGCTTTCGTCTTGGCCCTCGGCGGCGACCATCTCACCGACCATCGCCAGGGTTTCCTCATCCCCATCGGTCGAACGCAGATTGAACACGGACCCTTCACTGTCGATCCACGTCTGCTTCCATTCGTGGTCGCCCGGATCGTAATACGCGAGAATCGAGTACGTGACGGAACTGCTATCGTACTTGAGTTGTCCAAAGAGCGCGTACCGATCCACTCCCCTCTGGACATCCAGACGCCCGGCGCGCCGACCTTCGTTGGTGAGCAACCGCCACTGGCCGATGAGAAAGTCAAATCGCCGATAAACGCTGCGTAAGCGGACCGGCTTGGCCAACTCCTCTAACTCGGGAAATTCGGGCTCCTCGAGCAGATTGGCCAGATCCGTATCGGTGCTGATCGGCTTTCGGCTTCGATAACCGGCATCGACGGCTTCGCGCAAGTAGTCCAACGCAACACGTTTCTCGTTTTTCTGAGCGTAGACGCAGGCGATGTTATACAGGGCCCAACTCGTTGCCCGATCAAATTGGCTTACGCGCAGATGGGCCGCGATCGCCTCGTCCCAACGCTCGGCCGCCTGAAGGGCGTATGCCAGGCGGACCCAGGCCTGCAGGTTGCCTGGTTCCACCTCCGTGATCCTTGTATACGATTCGACCGCACGTTCCCATTCTTTCTTATCAAAAGCTGTGTTACCGATGTTGTGCCAGTCTTTGAGACGTAGAGACCGTTCCGCTCGGCCGTCGGCGGTTGCCGACGTCGCAAAGTAACTGTACACGCGAATACCAATCACCGAAAGGAGCACTCCAATCAAGATCGCGTGGAATCCACGATGGGTCCAGAGACGAACTCTCGATTCTCGGCTCGATTCGACAGAGACCATGGTATTGCTAGCCTTCGCGCCCGCGCTCAACGCACCACCAAGAACATCTTCGACGCCGCGTTCCGCTGCCGACTCAGCGGGTGGACATTGCTCGTCCGTTGGACAGTACTCATCAATCTAATCCGTGGACAAGCACCAAACAACAGTGCGAGTCCCGGCTAATCGTTCCCATGCGGCAGTCCTGCGTCCGAGGCTTGCCCATACGTACGGGGGGGCGTGTCTCCGTTTCTTGGGGACGGTGTATGCGCCTTGATCGGCCGATCGAAACAGGAAGGATGCGGGGAGCACTTAACGGACGTAATGTAGGGTGTCTGAGCTCAGTCTGCCAATTATTCATGATTTGACGAAAGTTCGGGTTAACGGGATTCCGATACTGTGGCTACCGAGACGCGCGGTACGTTTACCGTGTCCTGATTGCATAGCGCGAATCGAGGATTCCATTGATGAAAACGATGCGAGGCGCAAGCCGGAGCCTGTGGTTGCTTGGACTTTCGACCGTCCTGATTGCCGGAATCTCGACTCCGGGTTTATTTGCGGCTGCCCGCGGTGACAACCCACTGCGATCGCGGTCGGAAAAAACGAGGTCTGTGGCGGATGAGCCCGCGGCACCGAGTCGGGCGGCAAGTTTGCTCGACGTTACATCGGCTCCACGACCGGTGGCCGACCAGGGTGTCAGGCAAGCGGCCTATACTTCGTCCACGCGACCGCGAACCACCGCCCGTCCGGCATCGCTAAGCGGCCAGGGTGTCCGCCAATCGGCACGCAGCTTTGTGCCGAGGCACGAGATGATGGCCGGCTATCAACCGACGGAATCGGTCCAAATCGAACCGGTGCCCGCCGGCGAGCCAGAGGTCTTGGGGTTTGGTGGTTTACCCGGTGAGGGCGAATACCTGGACCCGGACTGTGGCGTGGAAGTGGCTGGACCCTGTACGACATGCGGCGCGGCAACCGGTTGTTTGATTCCATGTCCACAGGCTTTACTGGCGCGTGCCGAGTTCATGACGGGCGTTCACGGTTTCACCGGGCCGGTGAATCGCGGTGAAACCGGCAGCTTTGGCTTCGATTGGGGAGTCAATTGGGCGGCGCCGATGCCCTGCTCGGTGAACCAGGCCATCGGAATTCAGTTTGGCTATCACGGTACGAGCAGTAATTACTCCGGCGCGTCCTTCACCACCGATACCCGCAACCAGACATTCTTGACGGGTGGATTATTCCGTCGAGTTGACTGGGGATTGCAGGGTGGCATCGTATTCGATTACTTGTACGACGAGTGGTATATGGACGCTAGTGTCAGCCAGTTGCGCGGGGAACTCAGCTGGGTCTACCCACAATGTCACGAGGTCGGGTTCTGGTTCACGGCCAGTTCGGGTGGCGACACGGTTCAATCGACCTTGCTGACCAACGGACAATTGTCAACCACCAGCGAGCAGGTCGAGACGGTCGACATCTACGCTTTCTTTTATCGTCGACGTTTCCAACAATGGTGCGGCGGCACGGGACGAATCTACGCCGGATTCACCGGGGACAGCGATGGCATCATCGGAGCCGATTTCCGATTGCCTCTGTCCGACGACTGGGCCGTCCAAAGCGGATTTACCTACCTCATTCCGGAGAGCGGCAACAACCGGATTGCATTGCAAGAGGAAGCATGGAATATTGGCATTAACCTGATTTGGTACCCAGGACAGCGAAAAGCTACTGGGAACGACTATTTCCGACCACTTTTCGATGTGGCCGATAACGGCTCGATGATCGTCAAGCGAAATTAGGACTGCTTGCCGAAAATGCGAGTCTGCGAACTGCAAACGCACCAACGCGGCACCCTGTCGGTGCCGCGTTGGTGCGTTTCACACTGGCTTCACACGCATTTGACTACCCGCTATACTTCCTCCCAGGGCGCAATACAGGTGGGCCAGCGAGGCCTAAAGCCAATCGCCCGTTCTGAGCACCCACCCGCGATACAGAAGAGCCACAGTCCGGCGAGCTCCGGTTACCCCGACTTTTCGGTCGAACGCGAGTGGGCGGGAGTGGACGGCCGCGCCCGCCATCGCAAACGTGTACCAGCAGAAACGAGTCGATCTTGATGAACGATCAACCCCACGCGGACGATTCATCGGAAGAGCAGCCGGAAGAACCTAACAAGGCGGATCCCTGGGCCGAACTGGCTGAGTCGATGGGATTGCAGCCGACTGCCCCTCCGAAATGGACCGATCCGGGGGCGCCGGATGGTGCCCCTTCAGACGTTGCCCCTTCAGATGTTGGCGGTCCCGAAAAGCAAACGGAAAAACCGTCGGGTAAGCAACAACCGGTCAAGAATCGCCCTGTCAGCGATTGGAACCAGTTGGCTGGAGACCTGGGTCTCGACGTGCCACCACCGGCCGATTCGAAGCCGACGACGGAGAGTCCAAAAGCGGAGGACGAGATCGGATGGGAGGAGTCCGAGGATGCCCCCGCGATCGCCGCCTCCCATCCCGTCGGCACGCCGTCTGAGTCGGCGGCACGTGGCGTCTGCGATTCCGATTCCTCGGTATCCGACTCACTTGACGCTATTGGGCCCGCCGAAGCGGAAGGGGCCGATTCAGAGAGCGAGCCAGAAGGCTCGGCACTCTTGTTTTTTGAACCCGATGATGAGGCCGACGTCGACCGTGC